>VAZQ01000372.1 GCA_005883115.1 Alphaproteobacteria bacterium
GGTTTGAGTCCCTTCTGCAGCAGGTTGTAATACATCGAGAATGAAAAGCCGGTAATGGCGTCAACCTTGCCTTCGGCGAGCATCGGTTCACGCACGGGGAAACCTACGTTCTCGATTTTGACTTTGGATTCGTCGATACCGTTTTCCTTCACGAAGGCCTTCCATTGGGCGAAGGCGCCGTCGGCGGTCGGCGCGCCGAGCACCCGGCCCTCCAGATCCTTCGGCTTCACGATGCCCGTCTTGGCAGTCGTGCCGATCGCGAATGCCGGCTTGTCGTAGATCATCAGCACGGCTTGGACTTTTTTATCCGGATTTTGGTCTCGAAACTTGACCAGCGAGTTGATGTCGAAAAAGCCGATCGGATAGGTGCCAGCCGCGATGCGGGCGATGCCGGCAACCGAGCCGGGGCCGGAGTCGATGGTGACGTTCAGTCCCTCCGCCTTGTAGTAGCCTTTGTCGATCGCGACGAAGTAGGGGGCGGACGGACCCTCGAACTTCCAGTCGAGGGCAAACTTCACATCGGTCTGCGCGCCAACCGGGCTTGCCGCCACCGCTGCTGCCGCAGCCGCGAGCAGCCCCAAAAGCCTGATCCTGTTCATATTCGAGGTTCCCTGTGAGGCCGGTGCGACCGGCGCCGTGACCTTGCTGCAGCAACCGTCGTGCCAGTCCGAAAAGACGGCCCGGACCGGCGTCGATGCTCCGTTGTTGCCGCGAGACTAGGCATTTTGCTTGGCTTTGCCTATTCCGAAATCAGCGGCCAACCGGTTGCTCAGCTGCCGCGGTAAGTGCTGTAGCTCCAGGGAGTGACCAGCAGCGGCACATGGTAATGGCCTTCGGGCTCGGCGATCGCGAAGCGGACGGGCACCACGTCGAGGAATGGTGGATCATCCTGCCGCGCCTTCAGGCGCGCGAAATAATCGCCGACATGGAAGCGCAATTCGTAACGCCCGATCGGCAGCGGCCGCTCCCTGATCAACGGCGCGTCGGTGCGGCCGTCGCGATTGCTCATACCCCGCGCGATAACGCGTGGCTCGCCACTCACCGATAACTCGAGAAGTTCAATCGCTACTCCGGCCGCGGGACGACCGGAATGAGTATCGAGCACGTGCGTCGAGAGGCGGCCGTGAACGTCGAGACGGTCAGCGGCCTCGAGCCGCTGGTCCAGGCGAAGCGCCGCAATGCGGAAAATTTCGCCGAGCGCCATCTTCGTCTCGGCCGCCGCGCTGTTCTGCAGCCGGCGTTCGAACTGCTGCAGGATCGAATCCTTGCTGTGCCGGCGCGCGCAGATGATGAATGGGATGCCGAACTTCTCGCGATAGGCATTGTTGAGGCGGTGAAATTGCGCGAATTCCGTTTCCGACAGCCGGTCGAGGCCGGCGCTCGCCTGTTCTGCCTTGGAGTCCACCGTCATGGCCCCCGCCCGCGCCGCCTTTCCTGCAAGGTCGGGATGGCCTTTGATCAGTGCCACCTGCTGATCCGCCGGCGCGGCGCGCACCGCCGCCATCATGGCGTTGTGCAGCGCGGCGAGTGTGACGAACGGCCGCTGCCTCGATGCGGCTTGTGCCACCCAGGGCGCGTGCTCGTAGACATCGCCCAGTGCCGCCATGAAACCGGCCTCGTCTGCGGCGTTGAGGTCTGCCAATGCAACCTTGGACATGCCGTATTATCGGATTGCTTGGGCGCCGGCGGCGAGTGCGCGGTGCTCGCGATGCCAGTGCCGGGCAATATCGAGTCTCGTCGCGAACCACACTCGGCCGCGGGCGGCGATGTACTCGAGGAATCGCGCGAGCGCCGCTGTGCGCCCGGGCCGGCCGACCAGCCGGCAGTGCAGGCCGACCGACATCATTTTCGGCGCCTCTTCGCCTTCGCTATAGAGCACGTCGAAGGCGTCCTTGAGATAGGCGAAGAAGTCCTCGCCGTTGCCGAAGCCCTGCGCATTGATGAACCGCATGTCGTTGGCGTCGAGCGTATAGGGAATGATCAGATGTGGTCCCTTCGGCCCGTTGACCCAATAGGGCAGATCGTCGGCGTAGGAATCCGACGAATAGAGGAAGCCCCCGTCCTCGAGCACGGCCTTGAGCGTGTTGACCGAGTTGCGGCCGGTATACCAGCCGAGCGGCCGCTCGCCGGTTGCCTCGGTATGCAGGCGGATCGCCTGCGCGAGATGGGCGCGCTCCTCGTCCTCGGCGACGTCTTTATAGTCGATCCATTTGAGGCCGTGGCTCGCGATTTCCCAGCGCGCTTCCCGCATCGCCGCGACCGCGTCGGGGGCGCGCTTGAGCGCAGTCGCGACACCGAACACGGTCACCGGCACGTTGCGGTTCGTGAACAGCCGCCAAAGCCGCCAAAATCCCGCGCGCGAGCCGTATTCGTACATGGATTCGACGTTCATGTGGCGCTGCCCAGGCCAGGGTTGCGCGCCAAGCACGTCGGAGAGAAACGCCTCCGAGGTGGCGTCGCCATGCAGGATATTGCGCTCTCCACCCTCCTCGTAATTGACCACGAATTGGACGGCGATGCGCGCGCCGCCCGGCCAGCGTGGGTCGGGAGGATTGCGGCCGTATCCCGCGAGATCGCGGGGATAAGAAGAGACGTCGGCCGGGCACATGGCCCGTCATATACAAGTTCGGCGAAGCCGTGTCTTGCGCGCGCCCATGACGCCGCAAAGCCCGCCGCGGCGCTCAAGGCCCGATGCCGCGGCTTTTGAGGCAAGCTCGCAGCGTTCGGTTGCCCGAACCTCAGAATACGTTCCAATGTTGTGGCCGGTAAATCGTTTCCCGCGCCGCAATCGGCGCAGCCGATGGACTCTGAGCGCCCGGCGCGCCCGTCCACGGTTTGATTCCCAGGATGGTCACCGCCACTGCGACGGCCATCCAGAAAACGAAAGCGAACCTCGTTCTGGCTGCCATCTCCGCCTCCTGATGCCCCCCTGACACAGGTTCTCGGCAGGGGGGACGTTAGCGGGGAACCCGCAAGAGCTTTGTGAACTCCGTTACACTTGCGCGAAATAACGCGGTTGGGCGGCTTGGGATGGGCGGCGCGTGAGCGGGAGCGCGTGGCTGGCGCGTCACTGCGAGGGCGCGCCGGCGGCGAGCCAGGCCGCGATGAGCTGGCGTTCCTGCGCTGTGATCGCGGTGATATTGCCCGGCGGCATGGCGTTCGATCGCACGGCGTTGATCTCGACCAGGCCTGCGTGCCGGCGAATGCTCGCGGGATCATCGAGCGCCACGCCTTTGGGTGGCGCTGATACCCCTGGCCACACCGGCTCGTTGCGGTGGCACATGCTGCAGCGGGCGAGGATCGCGTTCTCCGCCGCCTTAGTATCGACGCGCTCGGCGCGCGGTCCCATGTCCGCGGGCCCGGCGCCTGAGAGCCAGGCGATCGCCACCATCCCGGCTGCGGCCACGCCCCACGTCCACCACGGGCTGCCTTTACCCTCATGCCGCGAATTGAAGAAGTGCCGGATGACCGGACCGATCGCGAGCACGATTGCGACGATCAACCAATTGAAGCGGGTCGCAAACATCAGTGGATAATGATTGGCGATCATCAGGAAGACGACGGGCAGCGTGAGATAATTGTTGTGGACCGAGCGCTGCTTGGCCTCTGCTCCCCATGCGGCGTCCGGCTCTTTTCCGGCGAGCAGCGCGGCAACCGTTTTCTTTTGGTTGGGAATGATGATGACAAAGACGTTCGCCACCATGATGGTGCCAACCAGCGCACCGATCTGGGTAAAAGCGCCGCGCCCGCTGAACACACGGGTGAAGCCATAGGTCAGGCCCACAAGAAAAACATAACCCACCAGCGCGAGCACGATTTCATGGCGGCCGAGCGCGGACCGGCACAGCAGCTCGTAGAACAGCCAGGCAAGCACGAGAGTCCCGAACGCGATCCCCGCGGCGCTCTGCGCGGTGAGGTCGAGCATGGATTTGTCAATCAGATATAGCTCCGCGCCGACATAGTAGACGATGACGAGCAGCGCGAATCCCGAGAGCCACGTGGTATAAGCTTCCCACTTGAACCATGTGAGTTCGTCCGGCATCCGCGACGGGGCGATGA
This sequence comes from Alphaproteobacteria bacterium, assembly GCA_005883115.1. Lineage (GTDB taxonomy): Bacteria > Pseudomonadota > Alphaproteobacteria > Rhizobiales > Xanthobacteraceae > VAZQ01. Next base: position 4,060 of record VAZQ01000372.1, read on the forward strand.
GATACTTCACCATGTGATAAAATCCGCCGCCGTGCACCTGCCAGGCGTCGCCCTGGACGCCCTGCGGCAGACCGGATCGCGGCTTCAGACTAAGATCCAGATGGATGAAGTAGAATGAGCTGCCGATCCAGGCGATGGCGGCAACCACGTGCAGCCAGCGAATGATGAGGCTCGACCATTCGGTAAGGACCGCAAGCACGACGGCAGATTTCCCCTTCGCCCTCTATCTCTGGTCAAGCTGTGGCAGGATGACAGAGGCGCGCCAAAGCTTGCAAGAGCTCGCCCGGCGAAAGACTGCATGAGCATGCTGATGCAACGGACCGGTGTAGGCGCTGAGTCGGGCGGATTCGGCCAGCGGATCATGGAGCTTGCCGATCGTCTGGCGCATTGGTCGGAGAGCTCCGATGGGTTGACCTGCACCTATCTCTCGCCGGCGCATCGCACGGTCGCCGCGCAAATCCGCGATCTGATGCGCGAGGCGGGACTCACCACCGAGATCGACACGGTCGCAAATGTGATCGGGCGTTACCCCGCCGCCGATAGCGCTGCACCGGCGCTGATCGTTGCCTCGCATTATGACACCGTGCGCAACGCCGGCAGATACGACGGGCGCCTCGGTGTGCTTACCGCCCTCATCCTTGCCGAGCATCTCGGTCGGCTGGGCCGCAAGTTGCCATTCCATCTCGACGTGATTGCATTCTCGGAAGAGGAAGGCGTGCGGTTCTCGTCGAGCTTTCTGGGCAGCAGCGCGGTCGCGGGACGCTTCGACGCCAAGCTGCTCGAGCGGCGCGACGCCCAAGGCGTGACCTTGGCGGCTGCGATGGCAGAGGCGGGGCTCGATGCAACGAAAATCCCCGCGCTCGCGCGTCGTCGCGACGGGCTCGTCGGATATCTCGAAGTGCATATCGAGCAAGGCCCGGTTCTGCTCGAGGAGGGGCTCCCGGTCGGGATCGTCAGCGCCATTACCGGTTCTGTGCGGTCAATGGTCACGATTACCGGAACCGCCGGTCACGCCGGCACCGTGCCCATGGCGCGGCGGCACGATGCGGCCGCGGCCGCGGCCGAGTTGGTCCTTTATGTCGAAAAGCGTTGCGCGCAGGCGCCCACGCTTGTCGGCACGGTCGGAAAGCTCGTAGTCCCTAACGGCGCGATCAACATTATTCCGGGTCGCTGCGAGCTTACGCTCGACGTTCGCTCCGGCGACGATGCCACGCGCGATGCCGCCATGTCGGACATCTTGTCCGAGATGGAGCGCATCACCGCCAGACGCGGCGTCACAATTGATAGCCAGGAGGTGCAGCGTACGGCGGCAGTGCAGTGCTCTGCGCGTCTTCAAAAGGTATTGGCCGATGCAGTGGTGGGTGCGGGCGTAAAGCCGCGCCATCTTCCGAGCGGCGCCGGCCATGACGCTATGATGTTTTCAGGACTCACCGATGTCGCGATGTTGTTCGTGCGCTGCGGAAACGGGGGCGTCAGCCATTCGCCGCGCGAAATCATCACTGCCGAGGACGCGGACGTCGCAGCGCGCGTCATGCTCGACGCCGTGCTCCGGCTCGCGGAAACGTCGTGACGCTTCCGAGCATCATCGGTGAGTTCGTCGATCGCGATTTTGACCGCGAGGTTCAGTTCCTGGCCAAACTGGTGAAGGCGCCGAGCGATAATCCGCCGGGCGATTGCGCGCCGCACGCCAAATGCGTTCGCGAACTCTTGGAAGACCTCGGTCTCGCCGTTGAGATGCACGAGGTGCCGCGCGCCGAAGTGGTGGCGGCCGGCATGAGGAGCGCGACCAATCTCATCGTCCGCCATCAGTTCGGCGATGGGCCGGTCGTTGCGCTCAACGCCCACGGTGACGTCGTGCCGCCCGGTCTCGGCTGGCGGCTCGATCCGTACGGGGCGATTGTCGAGCAGGGGGCAGATGGTCCGGTCATGTACGGCCGCGGTGTGGCCGTATCGAAATCGGATTTTGCGACTTACACATGGGCTCTGCTGGCGTTGAAGGCGGCGGCAAAGCGCAACGAATTCGGCGGTGCCCTCGAACTGCATTTTACCTATGACGAAGAGGCCGGTGGAATCCTCGGCCCGAAATGGCTGCTCGATCATAAGCTGGTGCGGCCAGATGCGGTCGTGGCCGCGGGATTTTCCTACGCCGTGGTTACGGCGCACAACGGTTGTCTGCATCTGGAGGTGACGGTGACGGGCAAGCAGGCGCACGCCGCCATGCCCGCAGCCGGCATCGACGCGCTCGAGTCGGCCAACGCCATTCTCTCAACCCTGTATGCGCATCGCGCCACGCTCTCGCGCATACGCTCGCGCACGGATGGCATAGTGTCGCCGACGCTGAACGTCGGGTTGATCAAAGGCGGCATCAATACCAATGTGGTTCCGGATCAGGTGGCCTTTCGCATCGATCGGCGGATTATTCCGGAAGAGAACCCGGCAGAGGTCGAGGGCGAGCTGCGTGCACTGATTGCGGCATCCGCCGAACACAATCCGCAAATCAAAATCGAGGTTCGCCGTCTGCTATTGGCTGAGCCGCTCACGCCGAGACCGGGCGCAGAGCGGATTGCGCACGCAATTCAACGCCGGGCCAAGGAGGTGCTGGGCATCGAGGTGCCGACGGCAGGCGTGCCGCTCTACACCGATGCGCGGCATTACGCGGCAGCAGGCATTCCGATCGTGCTCTATGGTGCCGGGCCGCGCTCGATCGGCGAAGCCAACGCGCATAACGCGAACGAGAATCTGCGGCTCGAAGACTTGCGCGCGGCAACCAAGATCGTGGCGCTGGCGGCCGCTGATTTGCTCGGGAATACTTGACGTCGCGATCGCCTCTTGCGTTGCGTGCTAGAAAACATCCATTGGATGATCAAGGGAGCAACGCGGCTTCAAATGCGCTGGCGATCGCCTCTTTGCTCTTGCCTGCCCTTACCGCATCGCCGATCGCGACGACTGTTTGTTCAGAGCTCGCAAGTTGGCGAAAGCGATTCGCCGTTCCGCGACGCCCGATGTAATAGAACCAATTGCGAAACTTCGCCGACGATAGACATGGGGAGACAAGCGGCCAGCGTGCGAGGCCCCAGTCCAGCAGCTTGGTTGCGATCGGCCCGAGACCGAAGCGGTAACGCGCACCGGTGGCAATGACGAGGCGATCGAACGGGGCGAGCACGTGCGGCTCGGCGGCAACGTCGCACCGGAAGCGAAACGTGACGCCTTTGCGGGTACATGCCTCGACGAGATCGCCGACGTACCGTTCGAAGCTTGCGTCGTTTGCGGCGACCTCTTGGAAGATCGGCGCTTTGCCGGCATAGCGGAATGCGCCGCCCGCGCGTTCGTCTTTGTCGAACACGGTGACCTCGTTTCCCCCCGCCACCAATGACGCATAGGTCAAACCCGCGGGTCCGGCGCCGATGACGGCGATACGCTCGCCCTGTCTCGGTCTGCGATCGGCGAAAAATCTTTCGCGACCCGCCGCAGCATTGACAACACAACCGATCGGCGCCCCGCCGCGCATCTCATTAATGCAGGTGTTGCAGGCAAGGCACCGCCGGATCGGTTCGGCGCGGGTGAGCTTCGCGACCCATCGCGGCTCGGCGATAAGCGCCCGCCCGAGCGCGATGAAATCGGCTTTTCCGGCGGCGACCGCCTCGGTTGCAATCGCTGGATCGCCGAGCCGCCCGACGGCGATGATGGGAACGCCCACAAGTTTTTTCACCGCTGCGGCCAAGTCGAGGAACAGCGCATCCGGAAACGTCATCGGCGGAAGCACGATCTGGCGGTGACGTGCAGCGCGTCCGCTCCGGCTTGCGCCGCCCAAACGGCGATCTGGCGACCTTCACTGAATGGCAAACCGCCGGGGAAAAAATCCTCGACCGAGAGCCGGTAGACCACCGGCATTTCGGCGACTGCCGCCTTAACCGCCCGCAGCACCTCGAGCCCGAAGCGGGCTCGGTTCTCGAGACTGCCGCCATACATATCGGTTCGCCGGTTCTCGAACGGCGCATGGAATTGCGAAATGAGGTATCCGTGGGCGGCATGGATTTCCACGCAATCGAAGCCGGCTTTTCACGCCCGCGCGGCGGCGGCGGCGTGCGCCGCGATGACCGCCTCGATGCGCGCCTTGGTCATCTCCTCGGGAACGATCGTTTCGAGTGTGGTCTCGTAGACCGGATGGGGAATTGCCGATGGCGCGATCGGTGTCTCGCCGCAGATGTCGCGGCGGGTATGCCCGCCGCCATGACCCAGCTGAATCGATGCCTTCGCTCCGGCGCGATGAATCGCATCGATCAGGCGCGTAAGCCCCGGCACAAACCGATCGTCGTAGATGCCGATCTCGCGACGCCGGTGTCGGCCGGCTTTCTCCGGCGAGGCCATCTCGACGGTGATGAGGCCGACGCCGCCCTGCGCCCGCGCCAGATAATAAGCGACCGTGTCGTCGGTGACATAGCCCTCCTCGTCCGCCGTGCGCGTCGTCATCGGCGGCATGACGATGCGGTTGGGGATCTCGAGCGAGCCGATGCGCGCCGGAGTGAGCAGGATGTTCATGGCATGGCTCATGGTTGCGGGCGAAGCATGCAGCCGCGGCCATGCATCACAGCACGGGGATCTCGCCGCCATCGAGGTCCAAGGTCGCGCCGTGTAGCCACGTCGCGCGCGAGGAGACGATAAAGCTGACGAAGTCGGCCACGTCCTCGACGGTGCCGTATCGTATGAGGCCGGCTTCGCGGCAGAACTGCGCGCGGATTTTTGCCTCGGGCTCGCCTGTGCGCTCGACTTCGGCGCGGATCCGCCGCCATTGTCGCTCGGTCTCGACGAGAGAAGGGTGGATGCAATTGACCCGGACGCCATCCTGCTTGCCGAGATCCGCCAGGCATTTGGTGAAGGCGGCGACGGCGGCATTGACCGAGCTGCCGATCGTAAATTGCTTTTCCGGCTTGCGTCCGCTGGTGCCGCCGATCGCGACAAGCGCGCCGCGGCGCTCCTTGAGGAGCGGCCAGGCCGCACGCGCGAGCCGCACATGGGCGAAAAATTTCAGGGCGTAACCGTCTTGCCAATCGGCATCGCTCAGCGCGAAAAAATCGCCGCGCTTGGTCGAGCCCGCATTATTGACTAGAATGTCGAGGCCGCCGAATTCATGCCGCACGGCTTCGACCAGCGTCTGTGCCGCGCTCGGCTCGCGCAGGTCGAGTGCGCGTACGGCGCTCTTGCCTTGCTTTGCGCGGATCGCTTGCGCCACGTCCTCGAGCGCTTTGACGTCGCGAGCCGTGAGCATGAGGTCGCAGCCATGCTCGGCCAAACCCAAGGCGATGCCGCGGCCGATGCCACGACTCGAACCAGTAACGAGCGCAACCTTTCCCTTTAGTCCAAGCTCCATTTCTAAAACCTCGTCCCTGCCAAGACGCGCCGCGGGATGAGCTCATCGCATGGCGAGTGCGCAGGATGAAGGGGAGGGGGTCTTGCGCGAGTCGCTGCGCGGTGAGGGCGGCTGGCGGGGGCGGCTCGCCCGCCGCGCTGCATTCAAATCTTGTCGGGAAATTTGATGATGAAGTTGTCTGCGTTCGGCATCTTCACCTTGGGCAGTGTTTGCGCGTTCATGACATCGTTATCGCCGATAATCTTGTTCTGTGCGAGGATAAAGGCGGTGAGCGCATAGACTTCGTCGTCCGTGAGCGTTCGCGGGCTCATCCACGGCATCGCGCGCCGCACATAATCGAAAACCGTCGTGGAATAGCCCCAGAAATTAGCAACCGTCTTCGTGGCATCGATGCTCTTGATCGGGGGCGCACCAACTAACGCTGCACTGATGCCGCCCTTGCCGCCTTCGCCGTGGCACGCCACGCACTTCTCTGCGTAGATTTTGGCTCCTTGTTCGGCGGTGCCGCTGCCGGCCGGCAAACCGGTGCCGTCGGGGAGAATGCCGATGTCCCACGCTTTGATCTCGGTTTCCGCAATCGGTTTTCCTAGGCCCGGAGGCTCGGCTAGCGCCGCAGGTGCAGCGAAGGCGAGCGCCAGAAGGAGGGAGGGAATCGGCTTAAGCATAGACATGTTTGATCTCTCCCTTGCTGTCGATCGCCCAGCTGGTGAGGCTGTTGTAGTGCTGATTTGCGAATCCCAAGGGGCTGGGAACCTTTGCGGCCTCGCCGCGCTCGGCAACGAATTGCGCGCGTAGCGGCTGCACGTTTCCCGCCTCGTCCCAGGCGCGGCTCTGCAGGATCGCTGGCTGCCCATCCCAGCGCCATGGCACGCGGAATCGGGTAAACGCCTTGGACTGCACCGGCTCCTGCAGCGCCGCCTGCGCCCAGCTCTTGCCGCCGTCGGCGGAGACCATCACCTTCGCGATCCGGCCGCTGCCCGAATACGCAATACCGGAAATTTCGTAATACCCTGGTTCCTTCAATGCCTGCCCGAATGACGGATGGGTGATGAAGGATTTCACTTCATTGACGAAGTAGAACCGATACGCCTTTCCGTTCGGCAGAATCTGCGAATAAGTCCGTGTTTCGAAGTAGGTCATTCCCGGCTGATCAGTGAGCTTGAGCCGGCGCAGGAACTTGACCTGCATGTTGCCTTCCCAGCCCGGGAGCACCAGGCGCATCGGATAGCCGTTGCCCGGCATGATCCGCTCGCCGTTCTGGTAGAGCGCGACCATGGCGTCGTCCAACGCCTTCTTGACCGGGAGGCTGCGGCTCAGGGCCAGCGAATCGGCGCCTTCGGCAATCATCCAGATTGCCTTGGGGTCGATGCCGGTCTCCTCCAGCAAAGTGGACAGCGGAACGCCCGTCCACTCCGCGTTGGATACCAATCCATGCAGCGCCTGTACGCTCGCTTGAAGCGGCTGCGGTGAAAACATCCCCGCGCTGTTGCCGGCGCATTCCACGAATGCCATGCGCGACACCATGGGATAACGCGCAAGCGAATCGACGGTGAAGACCAGTGGCTGCTTGACCATGCCATGGATGACCAAGCGGTGCTTATCCGGATCGATGTCCGGAATGCCGGAATGATTGATGCTAAAATGCAAGCTGTTGGGGGTGATCGTCCCGTTGAGCAAGTGATGCGGCGTGCGCGCGTGGGATGTGCGAGGCTCGCCGTTAGGGTTGCTCAGGATGCGGACCACGTCCTTCTCGAACCGCGACGGCGTTTGCAATGCCGGGGTGATCGCCCCTGTCTCGAGACTCCAGGGATCATCTCTGAGTGGATCCGCAGCGGCTGTGGTCCGCGAACTGCCGACCCCCGTCGACACAGCCCCCGCAAACATGATGCCGCGTCCGAGCAGTGCGCGCCGATCGAGCAGGCCGTTGCCGGCGACCGGCTCCAGCGGCGCAGCGTAGCGGCGCTTGCGAATGGTCATGGCGTCCTCTCCCTATCGAGGTAGTCTTGTGCGGGATGCTGTTGCTTTCTCAGATTGCAGCAGAACGGCGACGTTTCCACTGATCCGGTAAAAGATTAACGCCGTTTCCAAATCGGTTGCAATGACTAGGACGGTTCTGGCCTACCCGTTGTGTCGAGCAGCAACGCAGTGATCCGCCGAGTCATGGCTCGTTATCCATCGACCTGTTGCAGATCGCGACCAGAAGCGTCCATCGATTGCTGGTCGTATGGAATGCGGCTAAGTTTACCCACTGCGCGTCTCTTTGGAGGAATCGAATTCGCTCCCGCCGCGGCAGAGATGAGGCATGGATCAGCGCAACATTTCCGGTGATTACGACGTTCTGCTCGATCTCGTGAAATCGCGCGCGAGCGTGCGCAAGCTCAAGCCGGATCCCATTCCGGACGAATACGTCACGCAGATTCTCGAGGTCGGGCGTTGGGCGATGTCCGGCGCCAATGGCCAGCCATGGGAGCGAATGTTCGTCAGGCGCGGCGTGCTGGCAGCCCTTCTCGCAGCTATTGCGCTGTGGCCCGGCGGCCCGGCATTGGCGCTCGAGAAGGTGAGACTCGGCAAGGCGGTTCCCAATTCATTTGCGTTCGGCGCGACCGAGGTGGGAATCGAGGCCAAGATCTTTGAGGCGGAGGGAATCGAAGTCGAGGTCACGAGCTTTCGCGGTGACGCTCAGCTTCAGCAGGCGCTCGCGGCGGGCGGCGTCGATGTCGGTCTGGGGTCTGGCCCCGGGCTCGGCTTTCGCGCCAAGGGGGCGCCGGCGATCGGGGTTGCTGCCATGTATGGACCGCCGGCCAATCTCGCGCTCGTGCTCCCGTTCGCCAGCCCGATCAGGACCCTCGCGGATCTCAAGGGCAAGCGCATCGGAGTGACCACTGCGGGCTCGCTCACCGACTGGCTCGTGCGGGAATTGTCGCGACAGCAGGGCTGGGGCAGCGACGGCATCCAAATTGTCGCGCTCGGCCAGATGCAGGCGCGGCTCGCGGCGATTCAGCGCGGCGAGCTCGACGGCATGGTGATCGAGGCGGCAACCGGCTACGAGCTGGAGGAGGCTGGCAAGGCGAAAAACTTCATGCTGTTCGGCGACATCGCAAAGGACTTTTACACCCACGTCATCTTTGCGACCGACGACCTCATCGAAAAACGGCCGGACTTGTTGCGGCGCTTTCTGCGTGGCTGGTTCAAGACCATCGCCTTCATGCGAGCGAACAAGGATTTCGCCGTCGCATCCGAAGCCAAGACGATCGAGGTCAAGCCTAGTATCGCTGCAAGAATCTATGACGCGCAAATCTCGGGCTTCTCGGCCGATGGCGCCTGGAATCCTGCAGCGATCGATGTGATCAGGCATTCGCTCAAGGAGTTGGGCATCCTATCCGTGGTGCCGGAAGCGAAGGCGATCTCCAACGATCAG
>VAZQ01000659.1 GCA_005883115.1 Alphaproteobacteria bacterium
CATGTTCACCCGACGATCTCAGGCACGCCCGCGCGGGGCGCCCGAACGGGGGGATCAAAGCATGGCATTTCGCAAAACGCGTGACATCGCCGAGCACGATCAGCCGATGGAGACAGACGTGGAGGGTGAAATCCGCGAATTCGTGCGCCGCGACGTCGTGATCAACCCAGGGCGCCAGCCGGACAACGAGAGCCAGCTGGTGGCTAACGATATCAACTCCGTTCTGCAGCGGGCGACCGCAACCTCAGTGCAGGAGATCGACAAGCTCATCACCGAGCTGCAGGCCGTGCGTGACATGCTGCACAGGGAGGCAGCGCGGGTTCAGCGCGAGATCGTCCAGTATTCGACACTGACCCAAGCGGCCCTGCAGTCGACCAAGACCATCGCCGAAAGCCTGGAGCAGTGGAGAACGGCTCCCGACTTGCGGACGGCATTCGATTGACGATCTGTGTGGCGCGCCAGCGAAGCATGACCAGCTAATGGTGACGCAGTGATCCCTGTCGGCGATCAGTTCTGGTTGGGTGAACGCTGGCGCAGCCCAAAGCTTGCATCGAGGCGCTCAGACCTACGTGGATTACTCGGAATTGTGCTCGTAAACGGGGGGATACATGGCACTTAGCCTACGCGATGTTCAGCGCGATCCGATTGCGAACCGCGCTCTCAACGAGCTTATGCATCAATATACTGTGGCAGAAGAGAAGAGCCGGTTGGTTCTGACCAAAACGGCAGGGGACATGAAGCTCCTCTTGTATGACCTCGATGACCTTCATCAAATGGACTTCGCCCGTAACCAGCAGATGGTGAGGGAGATCGAGCGATTGCGCGAGCGATTGTCCACGAGCGACAAGCAACGGGAGAGCTGGAAGGTTCGCGCGTTGATGGCAGAGGCGCAGTTACTCGAAGCTACCGCCAAAACCAGCAACCGTGGTGGCTCTCAGAAAGTCAGTGACCTCAGGTATGCTTCGCTCAAGCGCTATCTGGCAAAGCGGTTCCATCCTGATTACGCCCCGGGACAAGGCATCGAGAAGATTATCCGAAACGAGATCTTCAAGGAAATCTGGCACGAGATTGAACGCCTCGATCGAGGAGTTTCGGCCACCCGCTTCGCGGCGGCGCAATCATCGACGGCAGCCTGATCGGGCGATTCCAGATCGCCCGGATTAAGCGTAGCGAAATCCGGGGGTCACTGGACGTACTCGCGGAGCTTTCAAGGATAAGCCCGGTCCGGCGCCAATACTCCCATCGGCGCTAGCGGCGATACGATGAATGCCGGCTAATTCATGTCTTGCCAGCGCTTGTCATTGGTCGGCCACGTTCGTGTCCCCCAACCGTTGATGGATGGGCCGCATACTTACGCGGGGCTTCTCTGAGCGAGGCTGAATTGAATCGATGAGGGCGAGTGCGGCGTTGAGGGTCGGCTCTTGAAGCTGATCGAACGGATTCGGCCTCAGCGCCTCGATAAGCTTGCCCAGCAAGACTGCACAAATTCATCGGACAGGGCGTTGCCGAATGCTCCCCGTAGTCGTGCACGGTGATTTCCAAATCACCTGTCGGCGCCAAGCACTGGTCGTTGTGAGGCGATGGCTTGCGGAGGCGCGGAGGTGCTTTGCGACCGTCAGTGGGCGCGGCTACAGGCGGTTGTGGCGCTGGAGCCCTATCGGCCGGCACTCTCGGTCCACACAGGGGAAGGCGGGGTTCGGTGGCAGGTGGATTGGCGGTCAGCGCTTGCCGCCGCCGCCACGGCCGTAGGTGCCGCCGGGGGCCGGCATGGACCTTGATCGGCACCACTTTTCCTCCTCGGGTCACTGCCACGCCGCCGGAGGAGATGGCGATCGCGGTGAGCGGGGTTGTCAGGCGCTTGGACATTTTCCTCTCCTTCGGCGTGTCGTGCATTGGGTTGTCGATGATGGGATCCTACCGAAACGGCGCTTTCGCCGATGTGACGCTGGTTACATTCGCGCTTTGCGCGGGCGCATCAGTTGTTCAAATTGCAATCCAACGGACGTCAGAGCAAACATGGCCTGGGTCGTAGGCACAGTGCAGAGCATCTCCCTTGAGGAGGGTCTT
>VAZQ01000373.1:0-7932 GCA_005883115.1 Alphaproteobacteria bacterium
CGCGCTCTTGGAGATACGCGCCGTCTTTTCCGCCGACCGCGCGGACGAACAGGAAACCGCAGCCACTATTCGCACCATGCTGCGGGAGACAGGGCATCTCATCGATCCGCATACCGCGGTGGGCGTTGCTGTCGCGGAGAAGGAAATTCGCGATCGGTCGATTCCGATCGTCGTGCTCGGGACTGCTCACCCCGCCAAATTTCCCGATGCCGTGGAGGCGGCGAGCGGCATGCGGCCGGCGTTGCCGGATTGGCTCGCCGACCTCAATAGGCGACCGGAGCGCGCGACAACGCTGCCCATCGACCAGATAGCGGTCGAGCGTCATATTCTTTCCGTTAGTCGTGCCGCACACGAAGGAGCCGCTGCATGAGCGTCGAAGTCACGCGTCTTCCCACTGGTCTTGTAGTCGTGACCGACGTGATGCCGCATTTGCAGACGGCTGCGCTTGGGGTCTGGGTCGGCTCCGGTAGCCGAAACGAGCAGCCGGACGAGCACGGTATCTCACACCTGCTTGAACACATGGCGTTCAAGGGCACCTCCCGGCGCACGGCCCGCCAAATCGCGGAGGAGATAGAGGCGGTAGGCGGCGATCTCAACGCGGCAACATCGATCGAGACAACCGCCTACTACGCGCGCGTGCTGCGGGCCGATGTGCCGCTCGCGCTGGACGTGCTCTCTGACATCCTCACCGATCCAATATTCGAGTCCGAGGAGCTGCGGCGCGAGCAGAACGTCATCGTACAGGAGATCGGCGCGACCGAAGACACTCCGGACGATCTCATCTGGGACAAGCTGCAGGAAACAGCCTTTACCGGCCAGCCGATAGGCCGACCCATCCTCGGCACACCCGCGACTGTGCGATCATTCGACCGCCCGCGCCTTGCGGCTTATCTCGCTCGCAACTACCGCAGTCCGAGCATGGTCGTGGTGGCGGCAGGCGCGGTTGAACATCGAGCCGTGGTGAGCGAGGTGGAACGGCGATTCGCGACCTTCGCCGGTGCTCGATCACCGATGCCCGAGGCGGCACGCTTCATAGGAGGTTCGCGCATCGAGGTACGCGATCTCGAGCAAGTTCACATCGCGCTCGCCATGCATGGCTTGCCGCACCGCGATCCGAACTTGCCTAGTCTGCAGGTGTTCACGAATGTGCTGGGCGGTGGCATGTCCTCGCGTTTGTTTCAGGAGGTGCGTGAGCAGCGCGGCCTGTGTTACGCCATATACGCATTCCATGCGCCGTATTCGGATGTCGGGATGTTTGGCCTCTATGCCGGCACCGATGCGGCCGATGTCGCCGAGTTGATGCGCGTCGTCGTGAGCGAGATCAATGCCGCAGCAGAGACGATCAACGAGGCGGAAGTCGCTCGCGCTAAGGCGCAGATGAAAGCCGGACTGCTGATGGCTCTTGAGAGCTCAACTGCGCGCGCCGAGCAACTCGCGAGGCAGATGTTGAATTGGGGCCGGCCTGTTCCGCTCGAGGAGCTTGTCGAGAAAATCGAAGCGGTAACAGTCGAGAGCGCCCGCGCCGCTGGGCGTGCGCTGGTTGCGCGAGGCAGACCCGCAATCGCCGCACTTGGTCCCGGCCCCGGGCTTGAAAGTGCGGCCACTATCGCCGACAGTCTCGCCCGTCGCGCTGCTTGAGATCTGATGAGCGGCGATGCAGTCCAGCGCCGGATTTCCGCTCCGCGCGGTCTGCTCGCCGTTCAATGACTGCATCATGGCGTTCTTCCGCACCGTCAGCTTGTCCGAGCAAATACCCGCGGTCACCGGCAATGGCGTCGTACTGCGCGCGCCGCAAATGTCGGATTGCGCCGAATGGGCCGCATTGCGGGAAGCAAGCCGCGATTTCCTCACGCCTTGGGAGCCGACCTGGCCCGCCGACGATCTCACCCGCCCATCGTTTCGCCGGCGCATCAGGCGCTATTGCGAGGACCAGCGCAACGATCTCGCCTACGCCTTCTTTATTTTCCGCAAGCACGACGATGTTCTCGTGGGTGGACTGACGCTTGCCAATATCCGTCGCGGCTGTGCGCAGGCCGCCAGCCTCGGCTACTGGATAGGAGCACCCTATGCGCGCCAAGGTCATATGACGGCTGCAGTGAACGCAATCGTTCCCTTCGCCTTCGCGGCGCTGAAGCTTCACCGAATCGAGGCCGCCTGCATTCCGGCCAATATCGCGTCGATCCGGCTCTTGGAGAAAACCGGTTTCAAGCGCGAGGGCTTCGCGCGCCAATACCTTTGCATCAACGGTGTCTGGCAAGATCACCTGCTCTTCGCCCGTCTCAAAGACGATTAGCGGGGTGTTCGCCGGCCTTGGGCTCGCCACGAATTGATTGTTATAACATTCAAAAAAGGACCGGGGGTTCGTGCAAAAGCCGAGTGATTCCAATGGGTGAGGGAAACATCCGTGAGCGAACGGGCGCCCTGCGTGGCGCGGCCGGCCTGATGGTCAGCGCCGCGGTGCTGTGCGGCTGCTCACTGGCCTCGAGCGTTGGGTCGTCCGATGATTCGCCGTCGTTCGCGAGCCGGTTCACCAGCTTTTTCTCCGGAGCCACTCCGGGCGTTACCCAACCCCACTCGCCGACGCCGAGCGCGCCGGATGTCGAATGCCCGGGCGTCGATATCCGCACCGGCGCCTCAACCATGAACGTCGCCGCCAAGGTCGCCGACGCGACCGCCGGCGATCTGCGCTACCAGCTTTCATTCGGGCAAACCGCCCGCGAGTGCACGCTACAGGGTGGCGCGATGAGTATCAAAGTTGGCGTTCAGGGGCGCGTGATACTCGGACCGATGGGCGCACCGGGGCAAGTCGGCATCCCGCTGCGTTATGCTGTGGTGCGCGAGGGGCCACAGCCCAAGACGATCGTGACCAAGTTCAAGCGGATATCGGTAACCGTAGCGCCTAGCCAAACTCACGTCCAATTCGTTGATGTCGAGGAGGGCCTCACCTTCCCTGTGCCGCCGAAGCCGGAGCTCGACGCTTACGTTGTTTATGTCGGTTTTGACGAGATCAGCGAGCAGAACGAGAAGAAGCCGCCGAGGTCGGCCAAGAGGCCGGCAGCACGGCAGCAATAGACGTCCGCGCTCCTGCGCTACTATCCGCGCAGGGCGACCACTGCGCTCTTGCCTGCTTCGATCGTTGCGAACATCTCGGCGGGGCGGCGTCCAGACAGATGGTGCATCACGGGTTGGGGGGTGATTGCAATGCCTGCGCGCGTGAGCTCCTCCACAAGAACCGCAGCAGCAATCTCTTCACTATCGACCAGCACACCGTTGCAGTCGAAAATGATCACGGGCCTCGCGTCAGCGCGGTTGCTGCGAGGCCGCGCCGATCTTAAATGCCCGTTCGACGAATCAGCGCTCGAAAAACAGGAATCGCGGCCGTGGCAACAGTCGGCCGCCCGGGACCGCTCAGAAGTTTTTTGCACAACTCTTGGCTCGCCGACAACTGGTGTGGCTACACGTGGACGAACGTGGCGAGAAAACCGCTAATTTAGCTTGGCCTTGAGATCGGCGATGCCTTTCGCAAGAAGGTCATCGGCAACTTTGCCCTTCACGCTACGGGTGAGGATCGCTTCCGCCGCGGCTACTGCGACTTCGCTGGCGGCCGAGCGCACATCGGCCACGGCCTGGGCTTCGGCCTGGGCAATCTTGGTTTCCGCCATTTTGGTGCGTCGCAGGACGAATTCTTCTATTTTGGCCTCTGCCTCATCGGCGAGCCGTTCGGCTTCGGACTTGGCGCTGGCGACGATCGTTTGCGCCTCGCGCTCGGCTTCCTGCTGTTTGCGTCGATATGAGGCCAGCAGAGCCTCCGCTTCCGACTTAAGCCTGCGTGCTTCGGCGAGTTCCGCTTTGATGCGCTCCCGCCGGTCGTCGATGCTGTTGACCAAGCGCTTGTGCGCCCCGAAATAGCCGAGCACCCCAATAAAGAGGAGGAAAGCAATCGCGACCCAGAACTCGGCTTCAAACATGGAGTCCTCAGCGCTTGAGCACCTTGGTCACGGCTTGCCCAACCTCTTCGCTTGCCGGCGTGACTCCCGTCAGGCGCTCGACAATGGCGCCCGCAGCCTCGACGGCCATGCCGCGCAAATTCGCCATTGCCGAGGAGCGCGTCACTGCAATCGCCTTCTCTGCTTCACGGATTCGGTCATGCAGCTTCGCGTCTACTTGCTTGCGGCGGGCGTCCGCTGCTGCCGCCGCCTTCGCACGCGTCTCGTTGGCGAGCGCCTGCGCGCGTCCGCGGGCGTCTGCCAAGGCCGTCTCGTGGGCCGCAATGGCAGCATCCGATGCATCCTTGAAGCGCTGTGCTTCGGCAAGGTCGGCGTCGATGTGGCGGCGGCGCGCTTCTAGGATCGAGCCGATGCGCGGCAGCGCAACGCGCGACATCAAGACATAAAGTGCAACGAAAAGAAGCGCCAACCACAGCAGCTGAGAGGCGAAGGTGTGCGAATTGAACGGCGGAAAGCCGGCACCGTGCTCGCTTGCGGGAACCTCGACGGAGCCTGCGGACTCTGCATTACTTTGGGCCATGGCCGTCTCTAATGGCTGCACCGCGGTCGGTTAGCGCTCATGCGCTCGATGCTTGGGTCAACCCAGGGCAAACAGCAGAAGCAGCGCAATCAGCAGCGAGAAGATGCCGAGCGCCTCGGTGATGGCGAAGCCGAAAATCAGGTTGGCGAACTGTCCGGTCGCCGCCGAGGGATTCCGGATCGCCGCGGCCAGGTAGTTGCCGAAGATGATGCCGACGCCGACGCCGGCACCCCCCATGCCGATGCAGGCAATCCCAGCACCAATGTATTTCGCGGCCGTCGGATCCATGAGAAAGCTCCTGTTCGATGGTTGCTTGTAAGGTCGGCATTCAATGGCCGGGATGAATCGCATCGTTGAGATAGATGCAGGTCAGGATCGCGAAGACGTAGGCCTGCAACACTGCTACCAGCAGCTCGAGCGCTGTGAGCACCGTGGTGAGAGCCAGCGGCAAGGCAGCACCAAGCCAGCCTAGAAACCCAAAACCACCAATCATCACGACGAAGCCGCCGAACACCTTCAACGTGATGTGACCGGCGAGCATATTGGCGAATAGCCGCACGCTATGGGAGACCGGCCGCGAAAAGAACGACAACACCTCGATCGCGGTCACCAGCGGCAGGATGTAGATCGGTATCCCGCTCGGCACGAATAACTTGAGGAAGTGCAATCCGTGCTGCCAGAAGCCGTAGATCACGACCGTGAGGAATACAAGCAGGGCGAACGCAACGGTAATGATGATATGGCTCGTGACTGTGAAGGCATATGGAATAATACCCATCAGGTTGAGCACCAGAATGAACATGAAGATCGAGAATACCAACGGGAAGAATTTCATGCCTTCCGGGCCGGCGGTACTTCGCAGAGTGGTCGCGACGAACTCGTAGGACACCTCGGCGACCGTCTGCAGGCGGCCGGGTACGAGGGCGCGCGATCTGGTGGCGCCAAGCATCAGCAGGAGGATAGTGGCGAGGCCGATCAGCATGAACAGCGCCGAATTGGTAAAGGCAATCTCGATCCCGCCGATGTGCGCGATCGGAAGCAGGTTTTTAATCTCAAACTGATGGATCGGATCCATGCGGCCTCAAGTCCTCGTCGCTGCAGGGCGGCATGGGCGTTTCAGCCGGACGGGCACGCTCATTGCTTCGGATCCAGTGGGCCGCTCGCGGCCACACCCGCGGCGCGCATCACATTGAGAACGCCGGCCGCGAAGCCGAGCAGCAGAAACACGATCATTCCCCAGGGCGAAATCCCGAGCCAGCGATCCAGCAGCCAACCGAGCGCCGCGCCAACCACGACGGCGGCGACGAGTTCGGTCGAGAGCCGAAAGCCCCGCGCGATCGCTGACGGGTCCGCGGCTCGACGTTCACTCGTACCGTCGTCGGAATGACGATCGGGGTGGACGTGGCCCAGTTGTTCGCCCAGTCGCTTGAACCGAGCGGAAAGCGCGGCCTCGTTGTCCTGCGGTTGTTCGCGATCACCTTTTTCGCGTGCGTCGTCGGCCATGCTTTCGACACCCGCGTCGGTTTTGGCAAGATCACGACAATATCCGCCCCCAAAGTCGCGCGGACCATACTGGATTGGGTTTATACAAGTCAAGAATTGCACCTCCGCCGCAACCCCTTGAAAACGAACCGAATAACCACCCTGGCGAGGAAGGAAAATCGGGCGCTCCACGAGCCGGCTGGGGGCGCGCACGCACGGGTGGCGGCGGCTTTTTTTGCGGCGTAGCATTCCATACATGCAGGCCACGAGCGATCGTCTATGGACGATCAGACGAGGAAAGATTGCATGATTCGCACGGCGCTCTGCATCCTTGCTGGACTGGAACTCGCGGCAGCCCCGGTGGCTTCGGCGCAAACCGCGCCGCCGGAGAGCGACACTCGCTACACTTTCAATCGCACCGATAACGGGTATGTGCGGCTCGATGGCCGCACCGGCGAAGTATCGATCTGCGGTCAGCACGCGGCAGGATGGACATGCCAAATTGTGCCTGACGAGCGCGCCGCGCTCGAGGCCGAGATCGCCCGTCTGCAGGCGGAAAACGCAGCCGTTAAGAAGGAGATCCTCGCGCACAATCTGCCGCTGCCGGGCACCGTCAAGCCGCAGGCCCCGGCTGCCAATTCAGACGAACCTCGCTTGCAATTGCCTAATGACGCCGACCTCAACAAGGTCATGAGTTTTATTGAGAAGGTCTGGCGCCGCTTCGTGGAAATGATGACAGGTCTGCAGAAGGACATATTGAAAAAGACTTGAAGATCAGTGCCGCACAAGATCATGAAGGGTTCGTTGTCTCCAATCACCGACTGCGTGCCCCAGCTCATTGCGACTGCGACACTTGTGATCGACACCAGTGGAAGCTCCTTCGCCGAGATTACGCGCGAAGTTATGCGGTTCGTTGCCGAGAGCAGGGCGAAAGATGGTGCACTGTTCCTCTTCGCGCGGCATACGTCGGCTTCTCTGGTGATTCAGGAGAATGCCGATCCGGACGTGCGCAGCGATCTTGCAAGTGGGCTCGATCGCCTTGCACCCGCGTCTGCCGGCTGGATTCATGATACCGAAGGGCCCGACGACATGCCGGCGCACGTGAAGACCATGCTCACCGGCGTGTCGCTCCACGTTCCGGTGATTGGCGGGGCGCTCGCGCTCGGCACGTGGCAAGGCATCTATATTGCCGAGCATCGGGTGCAGCCGCACCGACGCGAAATCGTGCTGCAATTCATCGGCAGCAGGCTGTGATTGGATTGTGTCTTTCTGCAAGAGATCAGGATGGCCGGCACAGCGCCCAGAAGGCCCATGCGGCTATTGTGCTATGCTTCCGGCCAGGGGAGAGCCGAAAAGTCGGAGCGTTGCGCACAGGATGAAGCGGATGGCCGGATCAATACGCATGGTCATCGCCGATGACCATCCGCTGTTTCGCGGCGCCTTGCGCGAGGCGGTCTCGGGTCTGTTCGAGGACGTGGAGATTGCCGAAGCGGGCTCCTTCGATGATGTAACGAAACTGCTGGAGCGCGGCGCTGAAGTCGATCTCATCCTGCTGGATTTGGCCATGCCCGGCGTGCGCGGGTTCTCCGGCCTCATGTATCTACGCGCCCAGTATCCGAGCGTCCCGATCGTCGTAGTATCGGCCAATGACGATCCTGCAGTGATCCGTCGTTGCATGGATTTCGGAGCGTTGGGCTTCATCCCCAAGACGCTTGGCATCGAGATTATGCGCGGGGCGATTACCCGCGTCTTCGAGGGCGGCGTTTGGACCCCGCCGGATGTCGATCTTGGAGCCGGCGCGGATGTCGAGACCACTGACCTGTTGACGCGGCTCACTTCGTTGACGCCGCAGCAGGTACGCGTGTTGATGATGCTCTCGGAGGGCCTGCTCAACAAACAGATTGCCTACGAGCTCGGTGTTTC
>VAZQ01000373.1:7937-12147 GCA_005883115.1 Alphaproteobacteria bacterium
TCGGGGTAGAGAGCCGCACGCAAGCAGTCATTGCCGCGTCCAAAATTGAGCTCGGCCAATGGCCGCAGCCGGTCGGCGCGGGCCATTGATTGCTTGGCCGCGGCGACTTCCAGGGACCTGCGCCACTCTCATTCCGCCGCGGCAAGCCGCTGCATGCGCCATTGCGTCAACAACGCGCGCAATGCCGCTGGCTTGACGGGCTTGTTGAGCACCTGGATCTTGTTGGCGCGGGCATCCTCGCGCACGCGCGGGCTGCGATCGGCGGTAATCAGGATGGCCGTAAGGTCGGCGCCAAATCGGCGGCGCAGCTCTGCAATTGCCGCGATGCCATTCCCGTCGTCGAGGTGGTAATCGACGAGCAGTCCGTCTGGCGCCACCTTGGTCTCTGCGACGCGCGCGATGGCTGCCGCGAGATCCGGCGCTTTTAGGACCCGACAGCCCCACCCTTCGAGCAGCATCTCCATGCCCTCGAGGATCGCCAAATCGTTGTCGATGCACAAAACGGTAATTCCGGAGAGCTGCACGCGATCGACATCCGGCGACAGGTGTTGCTGCTGACGCGGTGGTACGAGGGCCGAAAGCGGGACCTCCACCGAGAACTGCAATCCGCGAGCAACCGCGGAGCTGACGATGATTTTGTGGTCGAGAACGCGGGCGATGCGTTCGACGATCGAAAGGCCTAGTCCCAGGCCACGTGCTACTTTGGCGCCCTGATCGAGTCGATGAAATTCCTGAAAAATTGCACGTTTTTTCGAAGCCGGAACGCCAAGTCCGGTATCGTAGACATCGATGCGCAGCCGACCGCCGTGGCGCCTGCAGCCGACAAGCACGCGGCCCTTTGGAGTGTATTTGATTGCGTTGGAGACGAGATTCTGCAGCAGTCGCCGCAAGAGACGCCGGTCGGATTGGACCGCGAGCGAGCAGGGTGCGAACTTGAGTTTTAATCCCTTCTCTTGTGCCAGCGGCGTGAACTCCACCTCCAGTTGGCGCTACAGCTCGTCAATGCGAAAACGGACGATTTCCGGCTTCATCGCCCCGGTATCGAGCCGGGAAATGTCGAGCAGTGCTCCGAATATTTCTTCGACCGCGTCGAGTGAGGCATCGATATTTGTGATCAGCTGGGCGTCGTTGCCGCCGCCTTGCCGTTCCACCAGACTGGTGACGTAGAGACGGGCGGCATTGAGCGGCTGCAGGATGTCATGGCTCGCCGCAGCGAGAAAGCGAGTCTTGGATATGTTCGCCTGTTCGGCCTCGCCCTTGGCGCGGCCGAGCTCCGTATTGAGGCGAGTCAATTCTTCGGTGCGCTCCTGCACCCGCCGCTCCAGCGACTCATTGGCGCGCTCGAGCTCCTCCGCGGCCTTCACGCTGGGAGTAATGTCAGTAAAAGTCGTGACGATTCCACCGTCAGGCATCGGATTGGCACGCACTTCCATGACCAGGTCGCGCTCGGCGAGGCGCTCCAGAAACGGCTCGCTGCTGTTGACGTAACGGCCGAGCTGCTCACGCACGAGCGCATCAGCAGTCTCCTTATCGGACCTGCTTTGCTCGGCATGGAAGCGCACAATGTGGTCGAGCGGGGTGCCAACCCGAGTCAGTTGCGGGGGCAACGCAAGGATCTCCCCGAATTGCCGATTCCAGCAAACGAGAAGGAGATCCTTGTCGAATACCGCGATGCCTTGGCGCACCTGGTCGAGCGCGGTTTGCAAGATCTCACGGTTGTAATGAATGGCGGCGTTGGCATCGTCGAGCAGCTTGAGCGCCGCCTTGGTAGATACCGTGCGTTTACGCAGCAGGAGCGAGAGCACCAGGCGGGACGATGCTGCGCCGATCGCCGACGCGAGCAAATGCTCGGCATAGCGCAGGAGCTGGAAGTCCGCCTCCGCCTTGGGATCTATCCTGATGCCGCGCGTCAAGGCATAGCTGTCGAAGGAGCTGCGTGTACGTTCCTCGCCGAGGTAGCGCGATACGGTTGTCGTCAATTCTTCCACCGTTACCGAGGAGCGCCAGAGCCGGAAGCTCGGCGCGATCGGTGCTAGATCGGAAGGAACGAACAGGTCAGCCTGCAATCGCTCGATCGAAGTCGGAGCCCGCCCGAACGAGAACACCACATAGCCAAGAACGTTGAGTGCAAGGCTCCAGATCACGCCTTGCGCGAGCGGGGGCAAGTCGAGGCCGACCAGTGCCTCTGGGCGCAGCAGCGCCATTCCCCAAGGCCCGTGCAAGAGCAGGCCCTGATCCACGATGCCGACGCTCGCCAAGCTGGGCAGCAACAGCGTATAGGCCCAGACCAATATCCCGACGATCATCCCCGCCAATGCGCCGCGTGCGGTACCCCGCCGCCAGATCAGGCCGCCGAAAAAAGCAGGAGCGAGTTGCGCCACCGCGGCAAATGACAAGAGGCCGATCGAGGCAAGCTGCGCGTCACCGGCCAAGCGATAATACACGTAGGCAAGAAGCAAGATGACGAAGATCGCCATTCGACGCACGATGAGCAACAAGCCGCCCACGTTGCCCCGGCTGGCGATCAGCGCCTCGCGCCGCTGCAGCACAAGCGGCATCAGGATGTCGTTCGACACCATGATCGCGAGCGCGACCGATTCCACGATCACCATCGCGGTCGCCGCGGAAAGCCCGCCAACGAAAGCCGCGATCGTGAACAGGTTGGAATGCGCGGCGAGCGGCAAGGCGAGCACGAACATGTCGCTGTCGACCTGTCCGGGACCGAACGTCAACATTCCGGCCAATGCGATCGGTACGACGAAAAGATTGATCAGAACCAGATAAAGCGGGAATAGCCAAGAGGCGCGCCTGATTTCATTCTCGCTGTTGTTTTCGACAACAGTGACGTGGAACTGGCGCGGCAACAAAACGATCGCGAACAGCGACAGCAACGTCATCGCCAAGAGCGTGCTCGGCACCGGCTCGCGTGAGAGCACTGCAGCGGTGTTCGGCCGTTCCAGGGCCTGCGCAAATAGCGAGAGCGGCCCGTCGAACATCCAGAACGTGACGAATACGCCGACGCCGACGAAGGCAACGAGTTTGACGATCGACTCGGTTGCGATTGCCAGCATCAATCCGTCTTGGTGCTCGGTGGCATCGATATGGCGCGTGCCGAAGAGGACGGCGAAGATCGCCATTGCGACCGCCACGTAAAGGGCGATGTCCCCAAACACTGGCTGCATCATTCCGCTGGCCGGTCCGAGAGGAACAAGAATCGTGGCCAGCGAAGACGAGACCGCCTTGAGCTGAAGCGCTATGTACGGCACCGTGCCGATGATCGCGATGAGCGCCACGGTGGCAGCGACCGTCTGCGCTTTGCCATAACGGGCGGCAATGAAGTCGGCGATCGACGTAATGTTCTGTGCCTTGGCCAAGCGCACGATCCGCACGATCAGCGGCGAGCACAGCCCGATCAAAAGCATCGGGCCAATGTAAATGGTCAAGAAATCGAAGCCGGTGCGCGAAGCGAGCCCCACCGAGCCAAAGAACGTCCACGAGGTGCAGTAGATCGCAAGCGAGAGCGGATAGATGAACCGCCAGCGACCTTCACGGCCAAAGCGCCGCGTCCGGTCTCCGTAACTTGCAACCAGGAATAATAGGCCGATATAGCCGAGCGCAACGGCGATAACGATCCAGCCTTGCAGCATGATGGCTTCACGGTCCGGGGGGCCAAGGCCCAAGACCTGCATCCTATCGCACGAACGCCCGGGCGAGAATATCGCCGGCCCGGCTGAGGGCGTACCGCGTCGGGCCTTGAAATGCCGTGCTCGAGTTCATGCGGGAGGAGCCGGCGTTTCGCTCCGGCAGTTTCGATATCACTCGGCCGCCAGCGCGCGGTCCTTGCGCGGTAACTGGAGCCGCTCCCAGACATCGAGCAGCGCCTCGGCCAGTGCGTCGATCAGTGCGTCCTCGTGATAGGGGGTGGGAGTAATGCGCAGCCGCTCCGTGCCCTTCGCGACCGTCGGGTAGTTGATGGGCTGGATGTAAATTCCGTGTTCCGCGAGCAGGAGATCGCTCGCCTTCTTGCACTTTTCGGGCTCGCCTACGAATACCGGGACGATGTGCGTGGGGCTTTGCATGACCGGCAAGCCGACGCCGTTGAGCACCGCCTTGACCCGCGCCGCGCGCTCCTGATGGCGCTCGCGCTCGAAGCTCGATGCCTTGAGGTGGCGAATCGCGGCGGTGGCCGCGGCGCAGATCGCGGGCGGAA
>VAZQ01000374.1 GCA_005883115.1 Alphaproteobacteria bacterium
TCGCAGATGCGGTTGATCGGCGCCACGTCGCCGTCCATGGAATAGAGCGTCTCGAAGACGATCAGCTTGGGCCGCTCCGGATCGGCCGCCCGCAACAACTCCTCGAGGTGCGCCGTATCGTTGTGGCGAAAAATCTGCTTCTCGCACTTCGACTGGCGCACGCCCTCGATCATCGAATTGTGGTTGGACGCATCCGACAGGATCAGGCAGTTCGACATCAGCCTGGCAATTGTCGAGATGCCGGTCTCGTTGGACACGTAGCCCGAAGTGAAGACGAGGGCGGCTTCCTTGCGGTGGAGATCGGCGAGCTCGCGCTCGAGATTGACCAATGGATGATTGGTGCCGGC
>VAZQ01000654.1 GCA_005883115.1 Alphaproteobacteria bacterium
GGCGGGATGCGGTGGACGCGGCAGCGTCAGGCGATGTCAGGGGATGGCAGGGCGGGTCGACAAGGCCCGTGAGCTGACGAATGGCACGCGGACGAACGATGCTGACGCGGACGGTGAAGCCGTGTGGTTCTGGCACCCGTTGCTGGTGTTAAATCCGTGGAGGCAAGTCGGCCCGACCGGGCTTGGTACAAGCCTTTAATCCGCGGATGACGGTGACAAGACGAATTCGTCGCCGGGGAGAGCACGAAATAAGCCGTTAAAACCATTGCGCGGGGAAGGCCGGGTTGAATCCGTCTGAACCTGTGGTGACTACGCTCGTGTGCTTTGTTTTATTTCGCACGCGAGGCTTCTGTAACGGGCCTCGAAGAGTCAATCCCTTTTTGCGTCATCCACTCGCCGGGCACTTGCTTCTGTCCGGGATCGGCGCAGGGCCGTCGCCTGATGGGGTTCATGAGAGGAACAGGTCGGCCAATCTGCGGAAAGCGTGATCACATCGTTGGATGCGTCGACAACTCGCGTGACGGCCTGGCCTGGTCCATCGTCCCGGCGAAGGGACTTCGCTTCGGGGGAGAGCCCGGTGTGGTGGCCCGCCCGAAAACCGGTTTGTCCTCCGTGTTTTAGGCCGTTGCTGCCTTGGCAGCCGGATTGAACGGCACATTATCCTTGAGCATGCGGAGCATGATCACGGCGAGCTTGCGCGCCAGCGCCACCTTGGCCTTGTTGGTGCCGGCGCGTCGGGCGATCCGCATTGCCCAGCTTTTGAGGTCCGAGCAGCCCTTGATCGGCTTCGTCAGCATGATGTGGGCAGCCTCGTAAAGCGCCTCGCGCACGGAGGCGTCACCGTGCTTGCTGATGCGGCCGGTGTAGTCGGTCTCGCCGGACTGATACTTCTTCGGCGTCAACCCGAAATGCGGCCCCGCCTGCTTCGATGACGTGAAGCGGGAAGGATCATCGATCGCGCAGGCAAAGGTAAGCGAGACGATCGGCCCGACCGCCGGCGCCGACATCAAGAGCCTGGCCTTGTCATGAAGGCGCGACATCGCGCGCACGCGCTTCTCAAAACCGTTGAACTCCGCAAGCAGAACGGCCCGCGCCCGAAGCAGCGCCTGCCCGATCGTCTGAAGGTTCGGATGCCCCTTCACCAGCTCTTCGATGCGTCCGGCAAAGTTTGTCCGCGTCGTCTTGCCGACCTTCAGCCCGAAGCCGCGCAAAATCCCGCGCAGGCTGTTCTCGAGGTCCAGCAGCTTGCTCTGCACCAGCTTGCGCGCCGTCAGCATCGCGCGGATCTCCTGGGCCGTGATCGACTTGCAGTGTACCGGCCGGAACCAGCCGAGCCGCATCAGTTGCGCGATCTTGCGGGCGTCGTTGCGGTCCGACTTCACCGGCATCGCCTTGAAGGCATCGCTCACGTGGCGTGTCTCCAGAAGCTCGACCGCAAGGCCAGCCTGCTTCATGGCCGCATAGAGCCATTGCGACAGCGGCCCCGCCTCAAGTCCGATCCTGGCGAGCTCAAACCCGAGCGAACCGAACCAGCCGATCAGCGCCTCCGGTTCGCTCACCACCTTGGCCTCCCGGACGACCTTGCCGCTCGCGTCGACCACGCACACGCTCGAGTATTCCAATGACACGTCGATTCCTGCATAATGGTCCATGGTCGTCTCTCCTTGATGCTTGGAGCGAGGCCTATCCTCGACTCCGTTACACCATCAGTGTGAGGGACGACCGCCTGCCTTCCAAGCAAGCCGCGCGACGCGCGCCACAGACAGCGCCGTAGCTAGCGCGGCTTGCTTGGAAGGCCCCCGGGGAGCCCGTTACCCCATCTGCGGGTGCAGGGAGCACCCGGCTTTCCCTGCGCCCTCTCTATTTTCTTTGGGCGAATGGATTTTGCACAACTCGGGCAAATCGTGCCGCGAGATCACGGAGTCGTATCTGAAATGAGACGTAATTGCGACTGTCTTCGGATGGCTGCGCCACCCGAAGCCGAAGGCGAAAGCTGGTGGGGAAGGAAGGACTCGAACCTTCGAAGCCATGAGGCGGCTGATTTACAGTCAGCTCCCTTTGCCACTCGGGACACTTCCCCGTCCGCCAGCGTCAGGAACCGACCGCCCGAGTGGCGGAGGACCGGACCATGGATGACGCTGAGGCCGAAAGCCCGTTTCGAACCGGCTTCGACCGGCGCGTTTATGGGCGAAGCGGGATGGCAAAGTCAACCAACGCAAGCCGCTAAATGCGCCCTCAAGCGACCCAAATTGCCATATTCGGGCCCCCGTGACACAAGCTCCCCATGAGCGATCGCGACCGAAAACCGCCGTTCCGCCGTGGCGGTGGCAAACCCTTCGAAAAAGGGCGGAAATTCGCCCGTCCGCCGGGCCGCCGGGACCGGGATTCGAGCCCCGACGGGCCGGTGATTCTCTATGGCTGGCACACGGTTTCGGCGGCCCTGGCCAACCCGGAACGGCAGATCCGAAAGCTGTTCCTGACCGAAAACGCCGCAAAGCGCCTGGCGGACGAGAATATCGACACCCGCGTTCCCCCGGAAATCGTCCGCCCGAACGCGATCGACCAGCGGCTCAGCCCCGACGCCGTGCACCAGGGGCTATTGGCGGAGGCCGAGCCCCTGCCCTCACCCGATATCGAAACGCTGGCGCAGGAAGGCATCGTGCTGGTGCTCGACCAGATCACCGATCCGCACAATGTCGGCGCCATCATGCGCTCGGCGGCGGCGTTTGCGGTGAAAGCGATCGTCACCACCGCCCGGCACAGCCCGGAGGCCACCGGCGTACTGGCGAAATCCGCCTCCGGCGCGCTGGAGCTGGTGCCGCTGGTGACCGTGCA
>VAZQ01000655.1:0-421 GCA_005883115.1 Alphaproteobacteria bacterium
ATCATGATCTTATGCTTCGCATGGCCCCTTCTTTGGGACTCATTGATCAAGACGAGAGTTCTAGCTCACGAAAGAGCGATAGCAGAGCCATCCTGCAAGCAGGATACATGCTGCCCAGACGATGACGATCACAATTGCAGCTGTGTGGCTCACGGGTCGATCCTGCGCCGCCGCTGCCAACGCCCGATGTTCCGCCATAATCTCCGCCGGAATCAATTTGATGACGATGAGAAGGCCCAACGGCACAATGACAACATCGTCCATGTAGCCTAGGATCGGTACGAAGTCGGGAATCAAATCAATGGGGGAGAGTGCATAGCCGGCAACGCAAATAGCCAGCGCCTTGGCGTACCACGGCACGCGGGGATCGCGCGCCGCCCGATAGATCGCGTGCACGTCTCGTTTGACGAGACGTGCCCAA
>VAZQ01000655.1:465-5367 GCA_005883115.1 Alphaproteobacteria bacterium
CACACGCGCCACCATGCGAGCAGATGTAGACTCAAAAAATCGGCAGGTTCCTTGACCGGGTTGGCGGTTGCTTTCGCCGTCAGCTATGGCATCGTCTGCACATGGTGCCCATGCTGGGTTTTGTGTTGGCGGCAGTGATCACGCTTGCCGCTCAAACGAGCACGATGGCCGCGGATCGCATCCGTCTGGCGGTGCAGAGGACGGGCACGCTAGCGTGGGAGCTTGACGTCATCAGGATGCATGGCCTCGATCGCGAGTTTGATCTTGCGATCGAAACGGTTGAGCTCGCCTCGACCGAAGCCGGCAAGATCGCGCTCAAGGGCGGATCGGCCGATCTCATGCTGTCGGATTGGATATGGGTCGCGCGCGAGCGTTCGCTCGGCGATGATCTCGTCTTTTATCCCTCGTCGAGCACGCTCGGCGCGGTGATGGTGCCGGCGGACTCGCCGATCCGCGGGATCGTCGATCTCCCGGGCAAGAAGCTCGCTGTTGCCGGCGGTCCGCTCGACAAAAGCTGGCTGCTGCTGCAGGCGCTGGCTCGCCGCGCGGGATTGGATCTCAAAAAGCAAGCGACTGTTGTTTACGGCGCGCCGCCACTCTTGTCGGAGAAGGCGCTGCAAGGTGAGATCGACGCCACGCTGACCTTTTGGAATTTCTGTGCCGACCTCGAAAGCAAGGGCTACAGGCGTGCCATCCCAATGGATCACGTCACGAAAGGCCTTGGAACGAAAGGGCCGATCGCGCTCGTCGGCTACACTTTTGACCGCACGTGGGCGGCGCGCAGCGGATCAACCGTCGAGCGCTTTCTCGCCGCCGCCCGTCAGGCCAAGGATATTCTTGCCTCGTCGGAGGCCGAATGGCAGCGGCTGGCGCCGCGCATTCGCGTCACGGACGCGAATGCGCTTTCGATCTATCGCCTGCGCTACGGGGAAGGCATCGTGCGCCGGCCGCTCGCCGAGGAGGAGGCGGACGCACGGGCCTTGTATCTCGTGCTCGCCGAGATGGGTGGAGCGGATCTAGTCGGCCCAGCACGCGAGCTCCCCACTGGAACCTTCTACCGGCCGCCCGCTTCGGAGTGAACGTGGGCGTTAGTCTCGCCTCGCTCGTACTGCTGATCGCGGCCTGGTATGCCGGCTCGCAGGTGGCGGGTGCGCGCCTGCTTCCAGATCCGCAAGCAGTGGCGCTGGCCATTGTCGATGAGGCGCGTTCGGGCGCACTCGCGCTCAATCTCGGCGCGACGTTCGCGCGCGTCGCGGTCGCGTTCCTCATCGCCATGGCGCTGGGCTCAGTGATCGGCCTGATCATGGGACGGTCGCGGATCGCGGACCGACTCGGCGACCCCTGGTTGATCGTTCTGCTCAACTTGCCGGCCCTGGTGATCATCGTGCTCGCCTATGTCTGGGCGGGGCTGACGGAAACTGCAGCGATCGCGGCTGTGGCGCTAAACAAACTGCCGATCGCGATCGTGACCGTGCGCGAGGGTGCTCGCTCCCTCGACCATGCTCTCGACGACATGGCGCAGGTATTTCGCATGGGGGTATGGAGCCGCCTGCGTCACGTCATATTGCCGCAGCTCGCGCCCTATCTCGCCGCCGCCGCCCGCTCCGGTCTATCGCTAGTTTGGAAGATCGTGCTCATTGTCGAGCTGCTCGGACGTCCGAACGGCGTCGGCTTCGAGATCGGTGTCGCGTTCCAGCTGTTCGACGTCACGCGCATCCTGGCCTATGCTCTGGCCTTCATCGCCGTCATGCTGGGAATCGAAACGTTTCTGGTGCAGCCGCTTGAACGATATGTCGCCCGCTGGCGTCCGAGGCCGGCTTGACGTCAACATAAAGCAGAAGTCTTTTCGTGCTTCCTCCGGCGGGAAGATGCAGGTGCTCGGCGAGCTTGCGTTCGGCCTCGGCAGCGGGAAGATCGCCGCGCTGGTCGGGCCCTCCGGCTGCGGGAAGACCACGCTGCTGCGGATCGTCGCGGGGCTCGACCGGGATTTCGAGGGCAACGTTGCGTTCCCCGCGCACGGCACACTCGGCATGGTGTTCCAGGAGCCGCGCCTCAGAACGTGCGGCTCGCCGCCCCCCGGACGACCGACGCTGGCCTCGAGATGTTGTTCCAGACACTCGGCCTCAAGGCTCATCGCGACCACTATCCCGGCGAGCTTTCGCTCGGGCTCGCCCGGCGAGTGGCGCTGGCCCGCGCCTTCGCGGTCGAGCCCGATCTACTTCTCCTCGACGAGCCGTTCGTGTCGCTCGACGACGCACTTGCAGCACGACTGCGTGAAGAGCTCGCCGAGCTCGTTAACCGCCGGCCCGTCACCACACTGCTTGTGACACACAACCTCGAGGAGGCCATCGGGCTCGCCGACCGGCTGCTGCTGCTATCGGTCAGTCCTGCACGGATTCTCGCCGAGGTTCCGGTCGCGCGCCCGCGCGAAGCGCACACAGCGGCAGAGCTCGCAACCCTGCGCGATGAGATCCAGCGGCGGCTCAATCAGCCGTTTTTCTGAGGCAAATCTCTGACGGTCGTCGCGGGGTCGAGCTTCGGCCAGCCCAGGGGAAACCGACCGTGCGCCGGGCAATCCATGCCGTCACCGTCTTCGAGGCTCTCGACGGTCGGCGGGAATGCATTATTCTCTCCCGCAGCAGGTCCGTTCAACCGGCCGCCACCAACGGCTTATTTGTGGAGGGGCCAACGGCAAGGTCTTCCGCACCACGCTGGATGCCCACGTCATCGCGTATGACAGCGGCGCACTCCACAGGTCGGGAACATTTGGCAATGTGGCCGCGGGGACACAGGCTGCAAACTGGCCCCGGGATGGGATGCCAGGGCACCTGCCCGGACATATCGCGAGACGGTCTTAAGAGTTAACGAAGCTTTCCCCAAGCTTGGCGGCCGGAACCGCCTCCGCGCACGCCACGTTTGTGGAAAGTATTTTGTGGAGAGTATTATGTGATCTCGATCGAATGGGAAGACACAAACATGAGCATCCGAGGAAACAGCATATTGATTACTCTCGCCGTTACGCTGATCGGCACCGCGCCAGCATGGTCGCAGAGCCTGCTAAAAACGCTCGATCCGGACAATGACGGCACGGTCGATCTCGCCGAAGCGAAGAGTGCAGCCTCGAAACTGTTCGACAAACTTGATCGCGATCATGACGGCACCCTCGACAAACGCGAATTGCGCGGCCGCGTCATCGCCAAGGATTTTGCCGCGGCCGACCCCGACAACGACGGAACTCTGGACAAAAATGAATTTCTCGCGCTCGTTGAGAAGCGCTTCAAGGCTGCCAACCCTGACAATGACGGGACGATTGACACCAAGGAGCTCAAGAGTGCCGCAGGCCGTTCCCTCGTGGTACTCCTGAAGTAATCGGCGCTCGTTGCTGAGCTTCAGCCGCGCAGATGTTTGGAATGGTCGAGTGGTACTTCACGCCTGTGTCAGCATCCTTATGACTTGGCCGAGACCAGCTGCACCGCCGCGCGGATCAGCTCGGGCAGGTTCTTGGCGTTGAGCTTTTGCTTGAGCTGGGAGCAGGCATTGACCACGGTCTTGTAGCTGACGTTGAGCTCCTCGGCGATGCGGCCGTAGGGCTTGCCTTCCGCCAACAAGGACAATGTCTGCAATTCGCGCGGGGTGAGGTCGGCGAGCGGATTTGCCCGCACGCCCGTGCGCACCAAAGCAACTTGCATGGCGAGATCATTGCTGAGGTAAGGAGCGCCGGTGCGCACCCGGTCGAACGCCTTCATCAGCTCGTCCGAGGATGTGTCCTTGAGTACGTAGCCGGTTGCCCCGGCCTCGAGCGCGCGCGCGGCGATAATCGGATCGTTGTGCATACTGAACACGAGAATGCGCGAGCGCTGATCATGCGACCGCATGCGCCGGATCACGTCGAGGCCCCGAAGTCCACCCCCCTGCATCGCGAGGTCGACGATTACCACATCGGGATGGTGGCGGCGGTAGAGGCGATAGCCGGAGGTCGCATCGCGAGCTTCGAGCACGGTCTTAATGCCCGCGTCTTCCAACATGCGACGGCATCCCTGCAGCACGATCGGATGATCATCGATGATTAGAACGCTGGTCATGATCTCGTCTCGTGCAGCGGGATGACGATGCGGACCGAGGTGCCGCACCCGGTCGCGCTACCGAAGCCCGGCGCCGCCATGGGATCGATTCCACACCCGTCGTCGCGGACGGTAAGCGTAAGCTGCGATGTGCCGTTCGCGTTCGCGTT
The DNA here is from genome assembly GCA_005883115.1 of Alphaproteobacteria bacterium. Lineage (GTDB taxonomy): Bacteria > Pseudomonadota > Alphaproteobacteria > Rhizobiales > Xanthobacteraceae > VAZQ01. The sequence continues at coordinate 4,697 of VAZQ01000655.1, forward strand.
CGGCTCGCTCATGGCTTCGCCGAGTTCGATGGCCACATGCTTCGCCTGCGCATGCCGAATGACGTTGGTCAGGCTTTCCTGCAGGCAGCGATAAATCGTGAGGTCGATCGAGTCGCCGTAGCTGCGCATAAGGTTGTCGGCGCAGACAGAGAAGTCGATCTGTGGATGCTGCCGCGCGCGATCGCGCACCAACTCGCAGAGAACATCGCGCAAGGGCACGTGGCCGAGTGCCATCGGACGCAGACGGTTCAGCATGCTGCGATTGATAGTCTGCAGTTCCTCGATGATTGCGAGTATGTCGCGCACGCGCTCGGTCATTTTCCGTGCAGCCTGACCTTCAAGCTCCGCGGCCGCCGTCGCGATCGAAGTTGCATTAGCCTTGAGCCCGAACAAGTTCGGACCGACCTCGTCGTGCAGCTCGAGCGCGGTGCGTCGCCGCTCATCGTCCTGCGCCGTGATCAGACGATGGTTGAGCGCTTCGTTCTCGCCGCGCAATGCGTCGAGCGCTTGCGCGAGCGCATTGAACCGGTCGGTGATGGCGGCGAGTTCCTGTGCTTGTGGCCGCGGCAGCCGCACTCGGTAATTGCGCCGCTCAAGGTCAGCGAGGCCGCGGGCAACGCTGGTCAGGGGATCGAGCACCCGGCCGAAAAGAACATAGAGAATGCCGATTA
>VAZQ01000660.1 GCA_005883115.1 Alphaproteobacteria bacterium
TTCAAGTTGGCGGACTAAGGGCAATGCTTGGCAAATCCATGCGTGATCCACAGGGAATCAGGCCTAGGCTGCCCATATTTTTTGCATTTTGGACCGGCCGCTAAGGTGCATTGAAAAACGACCGGGTGCTCCCGGTGCCCAATCCGATGTGCGAGCAGCAGCCAGCTCGCAAGCTGCGATCCCAAGACGCTGCGGCTTTGCAGTGGCGATGGAGCCCGCCCTCAACCGGGCACCACACTCGGCGATGCCGAGACGGTGCCAGCGTCCCCCAGATTTTGCCGCGGCGTGCGGCATAGGGCAGCGTTTCGATCGCCGCGACCCGCGGGCCACCGCCCAGCCGCAGCTTTTGCCACGCCACCATCCGTGGGTCGCAAGCGCAACGCCCTGCTGGAATTATCGGCAACAAATCGTGCTACATTCCAAGAAAAGAAAGCAATCCCGGCTGGAGGGTTCATGACGCTTTATCGCGAGACGCCATGATGGCGCGCGGCTATCGTTGGCCGCGGGCGGCCCAGGCGCACAGCGCCGCCCCACCACATGACGGCTGTAGGCGGGCGTTTAGGTTGATCTGCATCGTTGCGGCGGGCGGCCGTGAGATCGCTCGAGACGGTCACCTAGCTCGCTTCTCCTGCCTGGCGATTCCGGCTACCGGTCCACGCGGCACCACATCATGAACCTCTCCACGCGGTTGACCATCGCCATGGTGGCGCTGGTTCTGGTCACGATCGCCGTGACCGAGGCGCTGACCTACGGCAATCTCTTGAGCATCGCCGTCCCTCGATCGCTGGAGCGCCTTGGTGGTCACGTACAACTTCTCGCAACCGAACTCGAAGCGGTGGTCCGTGGTGCCAGGGCCGACGTGCTGGCCTTCGCCGTCGATGAGATGGTGGATGGAGGCTCCGGCGACATCACCGACCGCTCGAGCATCTTTGCGGCAGTCGAGCGGCGCCGACTCGCGTCACGGTTCTCGGCAGAACTTACCGCAAAGCCCTGGTACGACGACCTGCGCATCATCGGCATTGCCGACGGCGGGCGCGAAATCGTTCGCGTGAACCGTTCGGGAGCGGGCGGCGCTATCCGCGCGGTATCCGACGCAGAGCTTCAGCGCGATAGCGATCGAGACTATTTCGAAAAGACGATCACACTGGCGGCCGGCGATGTTTATATCTCGCCGGTCGAGCTCAGACAGAACCAAGGCGCCGTCGAGGTCCCGCATGTTCCGATCATGCGGGTTGCCGCACCAATGTTTGCCCCCGATGGTCGGCGGCTTGGAATTGTGATCGCCAATCTCGATTTGCGGCCGGTGTTCGATCGAATTCGTGGCGCCGCACGCCAGGGCAGCCATATCTATGTCGTAAACGATTCGGGCGATTACCTCCTCCATTCGGATCCAGATCGCGAGTTCGGCTTTCAGCTCGGTTCGCCGGCGCGTCTGCAGGACGAATATCCAGGTCTCATGGAGATGCTGCGGAGCGACGACACGACACCTCGTGTCATCGATGACCGCTCCGGTGAGCGCATCGGTGTGGCGTGGCAAAAGCTGCGGCTGGGCGGCGGCCCGCGGGTCGCGACGATCGAAACGCTGCCCTATGCCGCTCTCATCGCTGGCGCGACGACCATTCGCGATTCGAGCGCACTCGCTGCCCTTGGTGCGGTCCTCGGCGCCCTGGTGTTGGCCGTGATTATTGCTCGCTCGATGACTCAGCCCTTGGGGCAAATGACCAGGGCGGTGGAAAGCTTCTCCGACAATCAGCCGGCGGTCGTTCCCACCAGCGCGAGCGGGGAGATCGGGGTGCTGGCCAAGGCATTCGCGCGGATGGACGCCGAGGTGCGCGAGAAGACGGCGGCGCTCACGCGCGAGATCGAAGAACGCAGTCGCCTGTTCGATCTGTCACCGGATTTG
>VAZQ01000375.1:0-2394 GCA_005883115.1 Alphaproteobacteria bacterium
GACGCCGCTTGCCATCTCCATGTCATCGACGCCCGCGCGGATCATGGCGCCGAGCCGGGTGCGTTCCATCAGGAGGTAGAGGGCCAACGCCGCGGCAAGCGCAATCGCCAGCACCACCAGTCGGTAGGTGGGAAAGGCCAAGCCGCCAAGGCGCAGCGGCGGGCGCAGCGACGGCGGCGCTGCAAGCGGCATCGGATCGCCGGTCCAGACCAACAGGCAGATATCGGCGATGATGAAGGAGACGCCGAGTGTGACCAGCACCTGGCCCTGCTCGTTGCCGGCGAGCCGGCGCAGAACCACGCGCTCCATAATGATGCCGATGAGCCCAACGCCGATCCCCCCGACGAGGGCCGCCACCCAGAAACGCAGCTTGAGCTTCATCAGCGTGTATCCGAAATAGGCGCCGAGCATGAAAAAGGCGCCGTGCGCCAGATTCGGTATTCGCATCAGGCCGAAAATCAGCGAGAACCCGGACGACAGCAGAAACAGCAGGCCCCCGAATGCCACGCTGTTGAGGGTCTGGATGATCCAGAACTGCATTGCAGATCCACTGGCTGAACGCGTCGCCGGCCGTCAGCGCCGGGCCTGACCCGGCGATCCATTCTCCTTCGAAGAGATGCCCCCTCCCGGTCAAGTCCGACGTGCGGTAGCGCGAACGAATGCAAACGCTACGGCTCGAGGTTCTTTGCTGGCGGATAGTCGCGCGAATAGACCGGATTTTTCAGGAATTCGTCCTGCTTGTAGGTCCAGAACTGGCTGACGTCGGGATAGGTCTTGATCACTGCGTTGACGTAGCGGCCGTCCTTCTTCTCGACCTTACGGATGTAGATGTTGCCGATCACGTTGCCGAACTCGTCGAAGCGCACGGGGCCGCGCAAGGTGTTCGGCACCTTCGCCTCTCGCAGGGCCTTGATGAAGGCGTCCTTGTCCTCGGCTTTCCCGCCGATGGTCTTGAGGGCGTGATCGAGCACTTCGCCGCAAAGATAGGTCTCCGCGGCATAGACGCCGGGATCGACCTTGTAGTCGCGGCGGATCGCTTCGACGAACTTCTTGTTGATCGGGAAATCGAGCTCGGCCGAATACCAATTGCCACTGATGGCGCCGAGCGCGTCCTCCCCCATCTGCTGCAGCAGCGATTCGTCGATCGGGGTGAAGCCGCCGAGGATTTGCACCTTGTTGCCGTATTCGCGCAGCTGGCGGATGAATTTAAAGCCATTGGAACCGGCGTGACCGGTATAGACCGCATCGAGATCGGGCTTGAGCTGCGAAATGTAGGTGCCGTAGTCCGGCGCATTGAGCGGAGTCCAAAGCTTCTGCACGACCTTGCCGCCGTTGTCCTCGAAGACGCGCTGGAAGCCGGCGACGTTTTCATGCCCGAAGGCGAAGTCGTCGGCGATCACGGCGACGCGCTTGTACTTGAGTTCTTTGGCGGCGTAATCGGCCAGCGGATGGCTCGGCTGCGCCGAGGTGGAGCTCGGCCGCACGAACCACGGGTTCGGCTTGCGCTGCGTCATGTCTTCCGCGCCGGCGACGGAGAGGATCGGCGTGCGAGAGGAGCGGACGTAGTCGTCGATGGCCAAAGCCTCAAAGGCGGCCAGCGGACCGATCAGGACTGCGACGTTGAGCCGCTCGACGAGTTCTTGTGTCTTGGTACGAGCCTGTGCCGGATTGCCGGCGGTATCGGCTGTGGTGAGCTCGACCGGTCGACCGGCGAGCGTGTTGTTGCGCTCCTTGAAAAAAATGGTGAGGCCCTGCTCCATCTGCAGCCCGCCCGAGGCGAGCGGACCGGTCTTGATGGTCAAAAACCCAACGCGCAGCGGCGCCGCCTGCGCTGGCGCGGCAGGAACCTTGAGCACCGCTACGCCAGCGGCCAGCGCTCCCTTGATCATGGTGCGGCGATTGACGGTCATGGCGTTTTCTCCCTCTGGGATGTTGGAGTTCATCCGCTATGGTTTTGCGATCAGCTTGAATGCCATCTTTACAATATCGGGACTGGTCTTGTCCCGCCGTTAACTCGATATCGTTCGGCTCGACGCGATTAATTTCCTGTAAGGATTGCAACGCTCATTTGAATAAGTGGTGGCGGATCCGATCTTCGATAAACGCGATCAGATGCCCAGGTACTTGGATTTGATATCCTCATTGTCGCGCAGCTCTTGCGGCCGCGCGGAATACACCACCTGGCCCTTGCTCATGACGTGCACGTAATCGACCAGTTGGAGTGCGAGCGCGGCGTTCTGCTCGACGAGCAGGATGGAATGGCCTTGCTCCTTCAATTGTGCGATCGCTTTCCAAAGCCCCTGGATGATGATGGGCGCGAGTCCTTCCGAAGGCTCGTCCATGATCAGACAATCCGGGTTGGTCATGAGCCCGCGGCCAATGGCAAGCATCTGT
>VAZQ01000375.1:2399-11718 GCA_005883115.1 Alphaproteobacteria bacterium
CGCCCGAGAGCGTCTTCGCACGCTGGTTGCGTCGCTCACGCAGGCGCGGAAACAGCGCGTAGACGCGCTCCATATTCCAGCCGCGGCGGCCGACGCTGCGCTCGGCGACCATGAGATTCTCCTCGACGCTGAGCGTGGGAAATACGCGCCGACCCTGGGGCACGAGCCCCATGCCGCTGCGCACCGTCTCAAAGGAGGAAACAGCGGTGATCTCCGCGCCCTTGAAAAAGATCTTGCCCCGCCGCGGACGATTGAAGCCGACGATCGAGTTCACAAGCGTTGTCTTGCCCACGCCGTTGCGGCCGAGCAATCCCAGGATCTGTCCTTCCTCGAGCCGCAACGACAGTCCCTGGAGCACATAGGCGTCTCCATAATAGGTGTGAATGTCCTGAACTTCCAGGATCGCCATGGATCAAGCAGTCCCGAGATAGATTTGTTGCACCTTCTCGCTGTGCCGGATCTGCTCCCTCGGGCCCGCTTCCAACACCTCGCCGAAATGCAGCACGGAAATATGGTCGGTTACATCGAACACCACGTCCATGTCGTGCTCGATGAGCAGGATTGCGAGGCTGCGATCGAGATGCGCGAGAAACCGGATCATGTCCGAGGACTCGCCGGACGACAGTCCGGCGGCCGGTTCATCCAACAGCAGGATCCGGGGCTCGCTGGCGAGGCCAATCACGATCTCGAGTTGGCGCTGCTCGCCGTGCGATAGATAGCGAACCTCGGTGTCCTTGCGGTCCAAGAATTGCGCGCGTTCCAACAGACCATAAGCCTTGTCGTACAACTCGCGATACGAGGACAGAAAGCGCCACATCACAAATTTCGACCGCCGCAAGCCCTGAATTGCCAAGAGCACGTTGTCGAGAACCGTGAGCTTCGGGAATAGGCTGGTGATTTGGAACGTGCGCGCCATTCCCAACGCCGTGCGGCGATGGCTCGGCCACTTCGTCACGTCCCGACCGAATAGCATGACCTGTCCAGAAGTGGAGGGCAGGATTCCGGTAATCAGATTGAATAGCGTCGTCTTGCCGGCGCCGTTGGGCCCGATGATCGCCTTGCGTTCGCCGGGCATGACCGTCAGCGTCACGCGGTGGACGGCGCGCAGGCCGCCGAAGCTCTTCGACAGCCCCCGCAACTCGAGAGCCGGCTCCCGGCTGTCCGCCGTCACCTCAGTCCCTCGCTAGCGGCAACGAACAGCCCGGGCGCGCGAATGCGCCCGGGCCGACAGACGCCTAGCAGAACTTGCAGGGCGGGAAGTCACGGCTGTAGACGGGCGTCTTGAGGAACTCCTCCTTGTTGAACTGACCGAACTGGGTGACGTTCGGATAGGTCTTGATGACCGCGTTCCAGAGCTCTTCCTTGTCGTAGCCGAACATCTTCTTCTTTTCGACCTTCTTGATGTAGATGTTCTGCACTGGGTTGCGCATCTCGTCGATGCTGACGGGGCCCCGAATCGTATCCAACTTGAGCGCGGCGAGTTGTTTCACGAATTCCTCCTGACCCGGGAAGTTGCCCTTATTGTTCTTGATGATTTCGTGGATCATCTGCGCCGTCGTGTAGTTGGTCTCCGAGTAATATGACGGTACTTTGCCGAACTTGGCCCGATACTTCTTCACGAATGCTTCGTTCTTCGGATTTTCCAACGCGGCGCTGTATTGCAGCGCCGATACGTGGCCGATCACTTCATCGCCCATGGATGGCAGCACGAACTCATCATAGCTCGTCCCGCCGCCTTCTTGTTGCCGGAGGCTGCGAGCTGTTTCGGGAACTGCAGCGACATGGGCCCGACCATGAGCGTGAAGATCGCATCGGCGTCTTGCCGAAGGGTCGGAATATACGGTCCGAAGTCCTTCGTGCCGATCGGCGGCCAGATCTTCTGGACAATCTGCCCGCCGCAGGCTTCGAAGGCGCGCTGGAAGCCGCCGATGACCTCGTACCCGAAGGCATAGTCGGCGCCGATCGCGGCGATCTTCTTGTAACCCTGATCGCAGGCCCACTGCCCGAACGGATGGCTCGGTTGCGAACTGCTCCAGCCGGTCCGGATGAAATAGGGATATTTGGGCAGATCGCGCTGGGTGAGGTCGTCAGCCGCCGAAACGGGCGCGATGTAGACGGTTTTGTCGGCGGTGCTCACCGGCGCGAGCGCGTAGCCGCTCGAGGCGAGCAGCCCGCCCACGAGCATGTGCACGTGATCCTGCAAGATCAGCTTCTTGGCTCTGGTGACGGCGGTGTCCGGCTTGGCCTGCTCATCCTCCACGATGAATTTGACCTTTGCGCCCCCGAAATCGCTGTTGACGTCGTCGAGGTAGAGCTGGAAGCCATCCACCATGTCCTTGCCAACCTGAGCGAAGAGGCCGGTGATCGGCGCCACAAATCCGATGCGCAGTTCCTCGGCGGCACTGGCAGGCGCCGCCAGGCCCAAGGCAACAACGCTACCCAACAGCGGCCAACCGAGCCGTCCTCGCAAGGTACTTGTCATAGTCTTAACTCCTTGTTGTCGTGATGCCCCGAGCTCAGGAAGTCACAGGCGCGATTTCCTTCACATCTTCTCGTTTTCCACTTAGCGTTTGGCGTTGCCGAATTCGCTCCGGGATCCCCATCAGCCCGGTCGGCAGGAAAAGGATGGTGAGCACGTAGACGCTGCCCAGCACGTACTGCCACCAGGGAACGAGCGTGCTTAGGTATTCGCGCAAGCCGAATACGATGAGCGCGCCGATCACTCCGCCGACGAGTGTACCTGCGCCGCCGAGGACCGCCATCAACAGCGCATCGACCGAAGTGGTCAACACGACGTTCTCCGGGCTTACGATGCCAGCGGTATGCGCCCAAAGCACGCCTGCGAGTCCGCCGAATCCACCGGCGATGATGAAGGCGACGTATTTATGCAGCCAGGTGTTGTAGCCGAGAATTTTCATGCGCAGCTCGCGCTCGCGGATCCCGGTCAAGCTTCGTCCGAAAGGTGATCGCACCAGCGTGTACATTAGCAGCAGCGAAACGACGAAGAAACCAAAGACCAGAAAGAAGAAGGTCACTTCGTTTGCGAGGTCGATGCCGAATTTGGGCCGGCCCCGCAGATTGATGCCGTTATCGCCGCCGGTGAGCGAGTTCCATCGGTAGGCCAGTCCCCAGGCGCATTGGCCGAGCGCTAACGTGATCATAAGGAAATAGACCCCGCTCGCGCGAATGGCGAGTAGGCCGAAAACGGCGGCCAAGACCGCTGCGATCAAAATGCCGAATACCACGACCAGCCAGAAGTCGTAGCCCAACCCGAATTGGTATCTGGTCGCGAGAATTGCGGTCAGATATGCGCCGACGCCGAGATAGGCCGCCTGCCCCAAGGAGGGAAGGCCGGTATAGCCGAGCAGAACGTCGACGCTCATCACCAAAATCGAGAAAGCCAAAGCGCGCGTGGTCAGCAGAATGACGAATGAATTGGTGTTCGGAACGATGACGGCGATCGCTGTCAGGGCAACAATGACCGCCAAGACTTTTGTGGCCTGACCCGTCATCGGTGCTTGCTCACTCACGCCCGAACAGGCCGGTCGGCTTGACCGCCAAGATCAGAGCCATCGGCGCATAGAGCGTGAAATACGAAACTTCGGGGAACAGCGCCTTTCCGAAGTTGTCGGCCAAGCCGACGAGCAGCGCGCCGATGGCGGCGCCACCGAGGCTTCCCATCCCGCCGATGATCACGACCGCAAAGGCGATGGGCAGCATCTCGAAATCCAGACCCGGATAGATGCCGAGGAAGGCGCCGCCGATCACGCCACCCAATGCCGCCAGCAGCGCACCCAGCGCGAAGATGAACATGGAAATGCGGGAGGTGTCGATGCCGACGCCCCGCGCCATTTGCGCATCGTCGACGGTGGCGCGAACCGCGGCGCCCATGCGCGTCTTTTCCATGATCAGCCAAAGGCCGATGCCGATGGCGGCTGCGGTGGCGATCATGAAGATCCGGTAGAGCGGCAGAAAAAGTCCGCCGACCACGATGGTTTTGGTCAACGCCTCGGGCGGATTGATATCGAAGTTGTTGCCGGTCCAGATATCCAACGCCGCCTGTTGAAACAGGAAAGCAAAGCCGACCGTCAGCAGCACCTGCCGCAATGGATCGAACCCCAGGGGCCGCAGGAAAATCCGTTCCATCAACAAGCCCACTGCGGCGATCGAGAGCGCCGCAAGCGGAAGCGACAACGCCCACGAGCCCGTGGTCCAGATCACCGATAGCGCGACATATCCGCCCAAAAGGAAGTAGGACCCATGCGAGAGGTTGACGATCCGCATCACGCCGAAAATGAGCGAGAGTCCGCTGCCCACCAGAAACAGCAGCGCAGCATAGGAAATTCCGTTGAACGCCTGGATCAGCCAGAATTGCGTGTTCATCCCTGCGGCGGACTCCGTGATCGCAACGGCTGCATGAGCTTACCTTACGATGGCGCGATACGACACCTCGGCAGATGGCCGCAGAGTGCTGCGAGCCTGCTCCGGATGGCCTGCGGCCTCCTGGCAGCGCCTCCCGTCGGCTATTTGCGACGGTTCGGGAGGTTCGGCGTTGCCGCTTTTTTGGCCGGAATGATCGGCAACAAGAGGTAGGGCCGCCGACCGGCGCCGAAGTGCAAGCTGGTCACGCCGCCGAAGATGTCGAGCGGACGGTCGCGCGGATCGTCGTGGAGGAAGGGACCGCATCCTGTGAGCTCGTTCTTGAAGTTCGAGAGCTTGCCGCCGCTCGGGCCGGCATGGACGTAGTCCTTTCCGCGGATGGTGAGACCGATGCGGTGACCGGCCGGCACAACGACGGAAGTCGGCCAGATCTCGATATCGAGCTCGACCACTTGGTTCTGCGCAAGCGGCTCGATCCTGTCGTGGGTGTGATAGGGCCGATAGGGCGTGGACAGCCGCTTGTCGAGTCTGCGGTGCGAGGCCCGCAGCCAGCCCTGGCCGACCGGAGTGTGCGGATCGATGGCGCCTTGGAACACTACCTCGCTGAGGTCGCCTTTGAAGACGCGCAGCACCACGAACAGATCGGCGTCCTCGGTCGAGGATGAGACAAAGAGCTTGACCGCCGAAGGTCCGGTGATTTCCGTGTCCTGCGTCAGAGGCTCGGTCAGAAAGGTGGCACCGTTCCCCAAAGCCTCGAACTGAACGACTGCTTTGCCCGCGGGTGCCTTGCGCTCGAGCATGCCGCTTCTGGCATGGAGATACAGCTTCGTCCATTTCGTTCGTTCGAGCGGCCATTCGTTCTCGTCGCGCTCGACGAATTTGTCGATGTGTCGCACCTGCAGGAGCACGCGCGGATGCCGGTCGAAGCCGTTGTCCTTGCCGTGCAGGAAATGATCGAAGAAGCGCAGCTGCAGCTTACGCCCATAATCCGTGTAGAAATGCGTCCAGTGCTCGATCCCGTGTGCCTCGAGCCACTTGTCCTTACTGGCCGCGCGCACGAAACCCTCGAAATTGCCGCGGGGATGCAGACCCTGGCCGCCCCAATTGGCCGCCGACAGGAACGGCGTCTTGATCTTCGACCAAACCGGCGAGCGCGCACGGTGGTATGCATCGTCGAGCGGATGGGCGCGAATGCCCTCACCTAGCGCGCTTCGCTTCTTTCTGAGTTCTTCTTCCGAAAGGGTATGCGGGCCGCAGACGAGCTCGCCGTGCACGCGGGACCGCTTGCCGCGTTCGCCCGCGCCGTATTGCACCGTCTTCACTTGCATGTCGTACCAGTTCTCCCAGAACGTGCAGACGATGCCGCCGTGATGAGTCATATCGCGGTACCAGTCGGCGGCGCCCTCCCACACGCACATCGCAGCGAGGTGCGGTGGCTCAAGGCTCGCCACGTGCCACTGATTGATGGCGTAATAAGAAATACCGTTGAGGCCGACCTTGCCGTTCGACCACGGCTGCGCAGCGGCCCACTCGATGCAGTCGTAGAAATCTTTGGTTTCGCGCGGCGAGAAATGATCGATGAAACCGGGCGAGCACCCGCAGCCGCGCGAGTCGACACGCACGCAGGCATAGTCGTGCGGCACCCATTTCTCCGGATCGACCACCTCCCAGCTCTGGTAGAGGTTGCTCGATCCGGCGGTCACGTCAGGGTGCGCGTCGGCCATGCGCTGCCAGGCGCTCGGATAGCCGTCCTGAAAAGCCAGGCCCTTGGCATAGGGGCCGTAGCTCAGGATGACCGGATAGCGGCCGTCCTTCACCGGACGAAAGATGTCGGCGCGCAGCACGAGGCCATCATCCATCTCGATCGGGACGTCCCAGTCGATGCGCATGCCGTCGCCCACCTCGCTGCGATGTTCGTGGCTCGCTGCGCGGGCGCGCGTGTGCCCGACCGAAGTCATTTGCGTTCTCCTGTTGCCGCCGCAAGGCGCCGCGATTTTTTCGTGAGAGGATAGTATGGTAGGAATAGCTCCTTCACAATTTTCGCAAAGGGAGGGGTCGTGAAGCTATTTTCGTTCTGGCGCTCATTGGCGACATTTCGCGTGCGCATCGCGCTCAACCTCAAAGGCATCATGCCCGACGAGGTGATCGACATCGATCTCATGAAGGGCAAGCAACGGGAGGATGCCTTCCGCAAGGTCAATCCGATGATGGCATTGCCGGCACTGATCGAGAACGACGGCACGATGCTGTTCGAATCGCTCGCCATCATCGAATATCTCGACGAGACCCATCCGCAGCCGCCGCTGTTGCCGAAAGAGCCGAAGGCGCGGGCGCGGGTGCGCGGGCTTGCCCAACTCATCGCCTGCGACACGCATCCGCTGATCGTCCCGCGGGTGCGCGAATATCTCGCGCATGAATACAAGGTCGACGAGGCCGGCGTCTTGAAATGGGGGCATCACTGGCACAAGGCGGCGTTGACCGCGCTCGAGACGCACTTGGCCGACTCGCCGCAGACCGGCCGCTATTGCCAGGGCGATCAGATCACCATCGCCGACATTTGTCTGGCGGGGCAGGCGGTGGGTGGGGTCTATTTCAAATGCGACATCGAGCCGTTCCCGACGTTGAAGCGCATCGTCGATACCTGCATGCAAAATGATGCTTTCGCCCGCGCGCATCCGCTGCGGCAGCCCGGCGCGCCGAAGGCGGCCTGAGACAACCCGCGCGCAGCCGCGCGAGACAGCAATCAGCTAAAGGTAGAAACCATGAAACTTGCAAGCTTCAAAGCCGGCAGCCGCACGAGTTATGGGGCGGTGACCGACGGCGGGATTATCAATCTCGGCCGCAAGCTCACTCAATACCCGACCCTGCTCGATCTCTTTCGGGCGCAAGCGCTGGCGCAGGCGCGCGCGGCGGCCACCGGCCGCCCCGATTATCAGATCAAGGACGTCGAGATGCTGCCGCCGATCCTGGCGCCCGAAAAAAATATCTGCGTCGGCATCAACTATCCGGACCGAAGTGCCGAATACAAGGATGGGCGGGACGCGCCAAAGTATCCCAATTTGTTTTGCCGCTTCCCGAGTTCGTTGGTCGGAGCCGACCAGCCGATCGTGCGGCCAAAAGTATCGGACAAATTCGACTATGAGGGCGAGATCGTGCTGGTGATCGGGAAGGAGGGGCGCCATGTAGCCCGCGAGACGGCGCTGGCCATGATCGGAGGTTTTACGCTGGGCAACGAAGGCAGCGTGCGGGACTGGTTGCGCCACGGAAGCCTGAACGTCACGCAAGGCAAGAACTTCGACAAGTCGGGGAGCCTCGGCCCATGGATCGTGACCACAGACGAAGTCGATCCCGCAAAGCCGCTGCATCTGACCACGCGTGTGAACGGAGAAGTGCGCCAGGAGGACTCAACCGATCGCCTGACCTGGGGCTTCGCCTGGCTGATCAACTACATCAGCACCTTCGCGACGCTCAAGCCGGGCGACTTGATCTGGACCGGAACGCCGACCGGCGCCGGCGTGCACCGCAATCCATCGGTGTGGCTCAAGCCCGGCGACGTAGTGGAAGTCGCGGTGCCGCCGATCGGCGTCCTGCGCAACACGGTGGTCGACGAGGTGTAAACCCGCCGACCGAGATTTGATTGCGCGTAACGTCTCGCGCTTAGTTCGCCAGCTCGGTAATCGTGCCGTTCTTCGCGCGGCCTTGTGCGTAGTATTGGCCGATATTGGACATCAGCGCGGCGTCGGACACCGAATAGAGCACCGCGTCGGTCTTGCCGGTGTTGATGTGGCGCCGCCACAGGAAATTCGGCACCACGAAGATGTCGTTCTGGCTCCATTCGAAGCGGTTGCCGCCCACTTCTGTGGCACCCGAGCCTTCGATCGCCACGTAGAACGTGCCGGCGGTCTCGCGCTTAAGCTCAGTCTCTTCGCCCGGACGCAGGAGCTGCGCCGAATAATTCAAGGTCTTGAACACGGGCTCGCCGGTCACCGGATTGACGAAGTCCACCTTGATGCCCTCGTGCGGGTCGCCTTGCTCTTTACGCAGGCTGTGCAGCGTCTCGAGCACGTCGGCGCCGCGGTAATGGATCAGCGGCGCGGGACCGCGGCCGACGCCGATCTGGTGATCGACGAAGGCCGGCTTGATGCCGCCGCGGCCGTAGAGCCGGTGCGAGCGGCCGTCGCTCTTTGTCACCGCCTGGACCCGCGCGTTGCCCTGCGCGCCCGGCATGTCGTGATCGACCCAGGCTGCGTCGAGGAACTCCATGAGCGGCCAATCCAGCATGTCGATCCAGATCACCGGCTCGCTCGAATCGTTCCCATGGTCGTGCCAGGTGCCGTTCGGGGTGAGGATCAGGTCGCCGCGCGCCGCCGTGCAGCGCTCGCCCTCGACGACGGTGTAGCCGCCCTTGTCCGACAAGATCGTGCGGCTGGCGTTGGGCGAATGCAGATGAACAGGCGCGACGTCGCCCGGATTGTAGACCGAGATGGCGCAGCGGATGGTGTTGGTGACCTGGAGACGCCCGTTCAATCCGGGATTGAGCAGAAGGATGCTCTGCCGATCGCCAAATTCGATCGGCGACACCTCGGCTTTGCGCGCGATCTCCGAGATGCGATGCAGATACGGGCTGAACTCGCTCCAGCGCCACAAATACGGAAGCGTCTTCATTTGGTTGGCGGCCACGCGTCCGGACGCGAGCTGACCTTCGCCGCTTGTGTCGCTGAACCAGGGACGCTGCGCCGGCGCATTCGCCTGGGTTCGGATCCACACGTGGTGCTTGGCTGCGTCCGTGTTGATCGCTTCCATCATCTCGCGCGCCTTGTTGGAGAGCGGAGCTTGCGCCTTCGTGGCGGTTGCGGCGGCAGTCATGACGTTTTCTCCTGAATTTTGTCTCGACCTCCGAAGCCGGCAGCCCGCGCGCGATCAAGCCTAGTGCTTTGAA
>VAZQ01000661.1 GCA_005883115.1 Alphaproteobacteria bacterium
CGTCACGTTATTGATGACGACCGTGTTGTGGACGTTGTTGTCGGCGGGCCTTTTTGTTGGGAGCACCCGGGCGAGGCGTTTCTAACGGTCTGGGGTAAGCAAGCGAAGCTTGATGGCCTTTGAGCGCTGCGCCACCGCGCGGCTTTCGCACAATTTTGCGAACTGTTGCTTTTGAGAGACAGCATGGAACGTCGATAAGGAATAGTCTTGATCGCTGAACTCACACTATCGGGGGATACATCATGAAACGTTTAATCGTCGCTTCCATTGGTGTGGTGGCATTTGGCCTGACGACAGCGAGCGCGGCTGATATACGGGCGCGGCCTGCTCCTTATGCGGCCCCGGCTCCAGTCTATGCGCCTCCGCCGGTCTACTTCAGTTGGACCGGCTGCTACTTCGGCGGCCATATCGGCGGCCTGTGGGCACGCAAAGAATGGACCGTTCGCGATCCTGCGTTCCGGTCCTTGTTCGGACAGTCGGAGGGGAGCCACGACGCGAATGGCCTCCTCGGCGGCGTCCAGGCCGGCTGCGATTACGATTATCAGTTGGCGGGCGGCTTCGTCATTGGCGTTGCTGGCGACTACGCCTGGACCGATGCCAGCGGCAGTAACGCCAGCCTGGTGTTCCCCCGCTTCGTGAATCACACCAAAATAGATTCGCTGGCGTCTGTGACCGGGCGCCTCGGTTACGGGTGGGATCGCTTCCTCGGCTATGTAAAGGGCGGCGGCGCTTGGGAGCGCGACAAACTCGACTTTACCGACGGGGTGCTGATTGGTTCGGTGACCAACACCCGTAGCGGCTGGACAGTCGGCGTCGGCGGTGAGTACGCGTTCACCAACTTTGTTACCGGCTTCATCGAGTACGATTACTACGACTTCGGTACTCGGGATCTCACTTTCGTTCAGAACAACGGGGGGACTTTCATTGACGGTATCAAAGAGACCAAGCACGTCGTGAAGGCCGGCCTTAACTTCCGCTTCGGTGGTTACGGCGGCCCCGGTGGTTACGGCGGCCTCGGGAGATACTGATCGCTCGCGGAAGCCCCGGGAGAGCAACTGGTCAGTCTTTTTTGGAAGAGGCGTACCGGTCATTTGCGCTCTCGAACCTCCGGCGCAGGTGACAAACTCCGGCCCGTCGCGTGATGCGGCGGGTCGGACGTTGCGATGGGCCCATTCCAGCAAGCGACTTGGTCGAGCGCGGTCACCGACTGGAGACTCGTATACGGCCTCCGGGTGTCAGCCTGCCTAGCCTGAGTTCCCGATGTTAGTGTCGTCGCCTCTCCGTTCCTCGTCACGCTCGTTCGCCCGAGCGCTTCCAGGCGCGACCCTGGCGCCTTTTCCCGCCTTCATCCAGCCTTGCCTCGCCCTGCCACGGACCGAGGTCCCGACCGCACGCGGCTTGGTGCATGAACTCAAGCTGGACGGCTATCGGGTCCAAGCACATATACGCGATGGCCGCGTGAGGCTTTATACACGCGGCGGATTTGACTGGACGAGCCGCTTCGCGACCATCGTTGCGGGCATGACGCGCCTTCCGGCCGGCAAGCTCGTCCTGGACGGCGAGATCATTTGCGCAGGTCAAGACGGCCGCCCAGATTTCAGCGCACTGCAAGACGATCTCAAGCGCGGACGCCACGATCGCTTGGTGTATTACGCGTTCGATCTTTTGCACCTTGATGGTTTTGACACGCGACCGGCGCCGCTGCTTGAGCGAAAGCGCGTGCTGCAATCCGTGCTGGCGAAGTGCCGCGCGCAGCGCATCTTCTACAGCGAGCACTTCGAGGACGGGGCCGACCTCTATGTACGCGCGACTGACATGAAACTCGAAGGCATCGTATCCAAGATGGCGAATGCGCCGTACCGCTCGGGCCGATGCGAGCATTGGCTAAAGGTGAAGTGCTGGAGGCGAGATCGTTTCGTCGTGGTCGGCTTCGTCCCCGAGGGTTCTGCCGGCATCTTGAAGCTACGGCTTGCTCGCCGTGAAGGCGGCGCGTTGATCTACGCCGGGCGTGTGGGAATGGGATGGGACCATAAGACCGCGCACGCAATCCGGTGCGCACTGGAGCCTCTTGCACGCCCAATGTCACCGCTCACGATGCCGCTGAAAAAGCGGGATACAACCTGGGTTGAGCCGCGCTTCGACGCCGAGATTACATACTTGGATGTCACGAATAACGGAATGGTGCGGCAGCCGTCATTTAAGTGGCTATTCCGGCGATAGGCGTCGCACCAGCGATCGGGCGTAGCCGACGAGCTTGGGGCGATCGAAGTGTCGAGAGCCCTAACATCTCGATGCCCAGGGTCCGGGCACGTGCACGCCCGCGGCCAGACGCTAACGGGTTACGGCCTTCTCTCCTCGCGGCAGTCGGGGACCAGAAACATTAATGTTCGTTTTGATAGCAAGGC
>VAZQ01000376.1 GCA_005883115.1 Alphaproteobacteria bacterium
CATCCTTCGAAAGCCCAGCTCACCCTGTCAAATCACTAAGCTCAACCTGTCCGGCCCCAGGGGCGCACTCCAGATCGATGTCGGCTTTTGTGCAGGTTTTCGGCCGCCGGTAGTGACGACCTAACCATGCGCTCCGGCGGCCGGCGGCGCGAAAAGCGCCAAGGCACGAAATCGCGTGGGAGTGGGGCAGCGGCGGTGCAGCGGGCTCTATGGGGATTTGGCTGCGGGATAGGGCTTGAGAAGTTTGCACCGAAGCGGTTGAGCTGGCGTGTTTGCCTGGCAGCGTGGGCCTGCGTCTAGGGGTGAACGAGCGTCATGCGCGTTGCGGGGCAAGATTGCCGGTGCGATTGCGGGGGATCGCAATAGCCCGACGTGAGTGTGGGCGCTGCCGGCCAAGACCCAGCAAGAAAAGCGCGTGTCGCTGCGGTTGTGGATCAACGATGACGGCATCATGAGGTGTCGATGCTGATGGCCGCCTGAGCAGGTGTAGGCCGGTGCTTTGGCTCTTGGCCACGCGCGAAGCTCTCGATGATGATCATGCGGCCGCCGCAGCACGGGCATGGTGTTGGCAACATTCGCAGCTGTTCGGTATCGGCGGGAGCGTCTGACTTCAGCTCCGTCACGTGGGCTGGCGCGGCGAGCAGCTGGCGCGCCCGTGCGATGTTGGCAGCGCGGTTGCCGTTGGCGAACAGCCCATAGTGACGAATGCGATGCACGCCCTTGGGCAACACGTGCATCAGGAACCGGCGGATGAACTCGTACGTGGGCAGCGTCATGGTCTTGTAGCGGCCAGGTCCTTCGATCCGGTAGTCCTTCCACTTGAAGGTGACGCCGGTCTCGTTGGCTGCGATCAGCCGACGATTGGAGATGGCGACGCGGTGGGTGTAGCGAGAGAGATAAGCGAGCACGGCCTGCGGCCCGCCGAATGGTTCCTTGGCATAGACCACCCACTCGGCCTTGCGCAGTGGCGCGAGGAAGGCGGCGAATGTCGCTCTGTCGGCGAGTGGGGCGTGCTCGCCGAAGAAGGCGAGACGGCCTGCGGCATGCGCCATCGTGACCATCTTGAGGAAGAGCCGTCGGAACAAGCGGGAGAGCACGCGAACGGGGAGGAAGAAAGTCGGCCGACAGGCGATCCAGCGCCTCTCATCGAGGGAGATGCCGCCGCCGGGCACGATCATGTGCACGTGCGGATGATGGGTGAGCGCCGAGCCCCAGGTGTGGAGCACGGCGGTGATGCCGATGCGGGCGCCGAGGTGCTTGGAATCGGCCGCGATGGTGAGCGTGGCCTCGGCCGCCGCCTTGAACAGGAGATCGTAGATCACGGCCTTGTTCTGATAGGCGATGTCGGCGATCGGACCCGGCAGCGTGAATACCACGTGGAAGTAAGGCACGGGCAACAGCTCGGCTTCGCGTTCGGCGAGCCATTGCTTGGCTGCCGTTCCCTGACACTTCGGACAGTGCCGGTTGCGGCAGGAGTTGTAGGCGATGAGCGTGTGCGAGCAGTCCTCGCAACGCGCGACATGGCCGCCGAGCGCCGCTGTGCGGCAGTGCTCGATGGACGACATCGCCTTCAACTGATCGAGGCTGACATGTCCGGCATTGGCAGCGCGCCATGCCGCCCCGTAGTCGCGCAAGATATTCGCGACCTCCAGCGTTGGACGGGACACGGTCGTAGGCGGTTACGCCGGCGGCTGGTCTTTCCTGTGCTTTCTGGGCTTCTTGCGCGGCTGCGCCAGCAGATCGAGCGGGCTCTCGATGCTGGCGATCATGCCGGTGGCGACCCGCGTATACCGTGCCGTTGTGTCCAGCTTGTCATGCCCCAAGAGCGCCTGAATGATCCTGATATCGGTGCCGCGCTCAAGCAGATGGGTCGCGAAGCTGTGGCGCAACGCGTGCAGGGTCACGCTCTTCTTGATCCCGGCTTCATTGGCCGTCTCATGGAACAGGCGGCTCAGCTGGCGGGTGGTCATCGGCTTGCCCGGCCGCCGGCCGGGAAACAGCCAGCGTTCTTGAACCGGCATCGTGCTGTCGAAAGCAACCCGCGCTTTCCACCATTGCCGCAATAGATCGAGCATCTCCGGCGACAGCATCACATTACGATCCTTGCGGCCCTTGGATTGCTCGATGCGGATGATCCTCTGCGCGCTGTCGATATGCTTGACCTTCAGCCGGACCGCCTCGCCGGCGCGCAGGCCGCAGCCGTAGCAGAGGCTGAGCAGCACGCGCGCCTTGAGGCTATAGGCGACGGCCAGCAGGCGCCGCGCCTCGTCCGGGCTCATCACTTGCGGAATCTTTTGCGGCTCGCGCAGGTGATAGATCTCGGTGGCAAGATCTAGTCGCCGCAGCGTGACGCGAAACAAGAACCGCACCCCGGTCATGATGCGATTGCGGTTGCAGATGCTCATGCCGGTCTCAGCCAGGTGCAGCTGGAACCGGCGGATGTCCTCGCGCGTGGCCGTATCAAGCGATCGCTTCAGAAATGCAGCGAGCCGCTTGCAGCTGGAGATGTGGCTGCGCTGCGTGTGCGGACCAAGCTTGCGCGAGTTCATGTCCTCGATCATGCGCTGGCGCAGCGCACTGACAGTATCGGTGGTCATAGGCGACTCCTGCCTTGGGTGAGGTGGATTGACACCTCGATCCTCAAGACAGGTGACCTCGCCCGCTATCGACGATCTCTTCTTGTGGACAGTGCTCGCGCCCCGCCGCGCCGCAGGCTATCGCGCAGCGATTTAGATGCTATGGGGCGCGCGGCGAGGCAATGGCACCATCGTCGCTGCAACCAACCGATGGAGCGCCCCATGCCACAGCCAAACGACTTGAGCAGATCCCTCGTTACTCTCGAACAAGATTCAACATTGATTGCGGTGATTGAGATGGGCCAGTCGAGCTGGCTGGTCGCCGGGATCGTGCCGGGAATCGAACGCCAGCCTCTGAAGAAGCTCGCGGCCGACCAGGATGGACTGTTGCAGCTTCTGCATCGTTGGCGGAAGGAAGCCGCGCAGGCTGGACACCCGATCAAGCGGATCGCCGTCGCCTATGAGGCCGGCCGCGATGGCTTCTGGCTGGCGCGCTGGCTCCGCGCTCGCGAGATCGAAGCCTACGTGATTCACCCGTCGAGTGTCCCGGTATCGCGCGAGCACAGACGGGCGAAGACGGATCGTCTTGATACCGAGCTACTCAAGCGCGCCTTTCTCGGCTGGCTGCGCGGTGAGCCGAAGCACTGCAGCATGGCTGCGATCCCTACAGTCGAGGATGAGGATGCAAGGCGGCCGAGCCGCGAGCGCGAGAGCCTGGTCGGGGAATGCACGCGCATTGTGAACCGCGTAAAGGCCAATCTCGCTCGCCTCGGCATTCGCGGCTTCAGGCCCCGCCTAGCTCATGCGCCGAAGCGACTGGAGACATTGCGCACACCGGAGGGTACTGCCGTGCCGGCAAACACGCTAGCCGAGCTGCAGCGCGACATGGCCCATCTGCGCTTCGTCAAGCAACAGATCAAGGAGATCGAGACGGCACGCGCCAAGCGTTTGGAACAAGCGTCCGAAGGAGGACGCGATGCGATGGTGCGCCTTTTGGCTCGCGTTGTCGGGATCGGTATCGAGACCGCCGATATGCTCGTGCAAGAGGTGTTCTCGCGCAAGCTGCGGGATCGCAAGGCGGTGGCGCGGTATGCCGGCCTTACAGGGGCACCGGACGAGAGCGGTCAGAAACGGCGCGAGCGAGGGCTTGCTAAAGCAGGCAATGCGCGTGTGCGCCATGCAATGATCGAGCTCGCGTGGGGTCATCTGCTGCATCAGAAGGACAGCGCGTTGGCCGAATGGTATCAAAAACGAACTGTCGACGCCCGCGGCGGCACGCGAAAGACCATGATCGTAGCACTGGCCCGCAAGCTCCTCATTGCGCTTTGGCGGCTAGTCACCACCGGCGAGGCACCAGCAGGTTTGCTCCTTCGTCCGGCTGCCTGACAGACTGTTTGAGGGCAAGCGGAACTGAGTTCCTGCAGGTCGCCCTCCTGTTGATGGCGAGCTGCAGATGACGGACCGAGGTGGCGGCAACCCGATATAGGACTATGGTCTTTGAGCCGCGGTTTAGAATGGGCCCACCGCCTCGGAGCTTCGCCGCCGATGCGCATGACTGCATCATGGTGACGGTCCTCACGGATCGACCGAATACAAGTTTGTGGCGCGAAGTTGCGCCTGATAGCGAGCTCCCCTCGGTAACGTCGTCCATTGCCAACACTGACATAGCGACTCAAGGAGTCCCAACACCACAACCCAGCCTCTCCCGATCGAACAAGTCTGCCGCTGTGCTCGCGACCGTCAAAGGCAAGTCGCTTCGCGATGGCCTTCGGCCACCCTTGACCGTCGCTGCGCTCAGCAGCGAACGAAAAAGTTGGATCGGGACGAGGAGATAGTCGCCACCGGATCGAACAAGTAGATGAAATCATCAAAGATGAGCACTTGACACCAATCGCCCCATACAAGTCCATTGGCACCCGCGTCATTTCGCTGCGGTGCCAACGTTCGTACGCTATTCGAGGTAAAGCGGACATCGCGCGCGCGTTGCGGGCGTGTCGATCCGAAGTGATTGACCCCAATCGGTTACCGCATCGCAGCGATTGCTTAGTTCCTTATCGTGATCGGGCGCGTTCTCCCCAGTACGGATCGACGTCCGCTTGCGACGTATTACATTCTATCTGATACGCGAGAGAGAGGAGCGCATGATACTTCCACGTCGCCGATTTCTACATCTGGCAGCTGCTGCTGCCGCGCTGCCGACCATCTCGCATATTGCGAATGCACAAGGCTATCCAAGCCGAACGGTGCGCATCGTCGTCGGCTTTCCCCCGGGACAGGCAATCGACATCTCTGCGCGCCTGATGGCGGAATGGCTGCAGCAGCGGCTCGGTCAGACATTCATAGTCGAGAACCGGCCGGGTGCTGCCGCCAATGTCGCTACCGACATGGTGGCGCGTTCTCCAGCGGACGGTTACACGCTTCTGATCGTTTCGTCTAACAACGTGATTAACACCACGCTCTATGGCACCGTCGATTTCGCCCGTGAAATTGCTCCGATCGCCACCTTTGGCCGCGGCTATCAGGTTCTGAACGTCAATAATTCGTTGCCGGTGAAGACCGTCCCCGACCTCATTGCCTTTGCGAAGGCCGATCCCGGCAAGCTCAGCATGGCGTCACCGGGAATTGGAAGTGCCGGTCATGTCGCCGGCGAGATGTTCAAGATGATGACGGGCGTGAACATGCTGCATGTGCCGTACCGCGGCTCGGTGCCGGCGCTGACCGACCTGATGAGCGGGCAGGTCCAGGTCATGTTCGACAATCTGCCCTCGTCGATCGAGCACATCAGGGCTGGCAGGATTCGTGCGCTTGCGGTCACGCCCGCGACGCGCTCGCCGGTCCTGCCTGATGTCCCGACCATCGGTGAATCGGTGCCAGGTTATGTTGGGGGCGGCTGGTCCGGAATTGGCGCGCCTGCCCACACGCCGACGGAAATCGTCGACTTGCTCAACCGCGAGGTTAACGCCGCGCTCGCTAATCCGAAGATCAAGGGGCGGCTTGAGAACCTAGGCAGCCCGGTTCTGATGATGTCACCTGCGGAATTCCGAAAGCTCATCGCTGAGGAGACCGAGCGGTGGGCGAAGGTGATCAAGTTCGCGAATATCAGACCGGAGTGAGGCGCTTGAGGGCGTCGGATCGTCGCTTGGATGGGGTTGTGCATGATCCATCGATGCCCTCCAGCCGTGCCCTACCGGGCCAGTTATTGTGATGCACTCGCCTCGCAGCTTGCGGATCCTTCTTCATAGCAAAAAGCGATGCGGGGGGCAGCCGCGCGAGGGACCGGCACCACTGCCCCATTTCGGTGCTCCCACCGGGTCGGATAGCACACATATTCGGAGTCAGGGCCCAGACAGCTGATAAAGCAGCCTCACGCGCCTGAAGTATTCACCAAGCTACAGGCCCGTCTATATTCGAGGATCGGTTTGAACGCATCGGGAGATGCGCGAGAGGTTGTCAATGACGCGACCACGTCAACTCAAGCTCGCAGCCTTCATGCGGCCGGCGAGTATCCATACCGGAGCATGGCGATATCCCGACGCTTTCCCAGATGCCAATTTTAACTTCGCGCACCTCAAGCGCTTTGCGCAGACGCTCGAGCGCGGCAAGTTCGACGCCTTCTTCATGGCCGACCACATGGCCGTGCTCAACATGCCCCTCGATGCATTGAAGCGCAGCCATACAGTCACTTCGTTCGAGCCGTTCACGCTTTTGTCAGCATTGTCACAGGTTACAGAGCGCATCGGTCTTGTCGCCACCGGCTCGACCACCTTCGACGCGCCCTATCACATCGCACGGCGCTTCGCTTCACTCGACCATCTCAGTGGCGGGCGCGCCGGCTGGAACATTGTCACCACCTCCAATCCGGATGCGGCGCTGAATTTCGGGATGGAGGAGCATATGGAGCATAGCGAGCGCTACGCTCGAGCGCGCGAGTTTTACGATGTCGTGACCGGCCTGTGGGACAGCTGGGCAGATGATGCCTTCGTCCGCGATGTCGAAAAGGGCTTTTATTTCGATCCCGACAAGCTGCATGTGCTCAACCACAAGGGCAAGTATCTGTCGGTGCGTGGCCCGCTTAACATCGCGCGGCCCATCCAGGGCTGGCCGGTCATCGTTCAGGCAGGCGCCTCCGAAGCCGGCCGCCAACTTGCAGCCGAAACGGCGGAAGCGGTGTTCACTGCGCAATCGAGCCTCGCCGTGGGGCGAGAGTTCTATGCCGACGTGAAAAGCCGGGCGGAAAAAGTCGGACGGTCGCGGGACCATCTGAAAATCCTTCCCGGCTGCTTCGTCGTAGTCGGTGATACCGTTGAGGAGGCGCGCGCCAAGCGGGCGAAACTCGACAGCCTCGTGCACTATTCAAACGCCATTGGCTCGCTGTCGATCGCGCTCGGCCATGATGCGTCGAAATTCGATCCAGATGGGCCGCTGCCTGACATTCCAGAGAGCAACGCCTCAAAGAGCGGCCGGCAGCGCGCGATCGATCTCGCGAAGCGCGAAAACCTCACCGTGCGGCAGCTCGCGCAACGCCTCGGCGGCCATTCCGGACTTGCAATGGTCGGCACTCCCGTAATGATTGCCGACGAAATGGAGGAATGGCTAATGACCGAAGGCTCCGACGGCTTCACGATACAGTTTCCATATCTTCCAGGAGGGCTTGATGATTTCGTCGACCGCGTGGTGCCGGAATTGCAGCGGCGCGGAATTCTCCGTCGCGAATACGAAGGCAAGACGCTGCGCGACAATCTCGAATTGCCAAGGCCCAAGAACAGATTTTTTTGATCGGGGACTTGGTCGGTGCTCCAACGAGCGGAAATGCGCTCACGAGCAAATCGAAAGTTAGGTGT
>VAZQ01000377.1:0-3180 GCA_005883115.1 Alphaproteobacteria bacterium
TGCCTGGTCCATGCTGAGGCACAGCGGATGCTTGTTGGGAAAATTGAGCGCGTTGTTGACGTCCCACACTGCAGCGCCGGCAGTCTCGGCCAACTCTACGATGCTCTCCAAGCCGCCGGCGCGCCGGCCAGCATATTCGGCGAGCAGCATGGGATGCTCGGCCGCAATCAACTTGTCGGCGATTGCTTCGATTGCCTTCGGGTCAGGCGCTATCGGCGCCGGCGTCACCGCTGCCCCGGAGGGGAGCAACGGCACCTTCGAGGTCAGCGGCGCCTCCTGGAGAGCTGCGTCGTAGCACATATAGACCGGACCCTGCGGCTCGGTCGTCATGATCGAATAGGCGCGTGCGAAGCTTCCCTGAACGAGCGCGGAATGCGTCCAGTCGATGTGCGGGCGGCGCTTTCCTTCATCCATTGGACCGGTTGCACCGATGATGAAGATCGGCACCCGGTCGATGTAGGCATAGTAGATCGCCATGCAGGCGTGCAGGAGCCCCACGAGATCGTGCAGGATCACCGCCATAGGCCTTCCGCTCGCCTTGGCATAGCCATGCGCGATCTGGATTGCGACCTCTTCGTGTTGGCAGAGCATCATCGGCGGCTCATTGCCGCCGTAGTTCACGAGCGAATCGTGCAGGCCACGAAAGCTTGCGCCGGGATTGAGCGTGATATGCGGAAAGCCGTAGCGCTTGATCAGGTCGACGATCACGTCGGACTGCCAGCCGCGGTAATTCGTGGCCAGGCGCCGCCCGGTCTCATCTTGCATCGGCGCGCTCCGTCGGTCTCACGGCGCCGACTGATTGCTGGGGTCGAATCCCGGGGCGTTCTCTACCTGGTCGAACCAGTCGTAGCCCATCTCCTTGACCATGCGGTTGCTCATCATGATGAGCCGCGTCTCCGCGGTCGCGAAGTGCTGATGCGTGGTGAACGGTGGGATGTAGATGTAGTCGCCCTCTTTCCACTCGAACTTCTTCGGCACCTCGGCCCACTCCCACTTGAAGGCATCGAGGCAGTCGAACCGCATGTCCCAATGCAGGTCGTAGCCGGATCCTTCGACCACGAAGACGATCTCCTCCCACATGTGCCGGTGCTTGCCCGAGCGCTCGCCGGCCTTGAGGAACTGCATGTAGGCTTCGACGCAGCATTCGCGCGTGTCCAGGCGATGGTGGACGAGATGTTTGATCAAACCGTCGGCGGAACGCTCCCAAGGCATATCCTCGGCTTTGACGACGTTCGTGCGCGTTTCGTATTGCTCGCGGAAATTCTGCGAGGCCGCGACGTCATCGGCGTGAAACGAACAACGAGCAGAACCGGACCATGCCGGGCCTTTATCTTGGAAAGACATGCTCGGCCTCCTCAAATGTCAGCTGGTGGCTTGTAGGATTCCTGACCCGGCGGCGGTTTGTCGGGCGGCCACTCGACAATTTTCTGAAATAGGAGATGCATGAAAAGGAACAGCGGCTTTGCCTTGAACACCAGGAGAATGGCCTCGTTTTCGGGATCGTCGTTGAAGTGTTGGTGGACGCAACCGTTCTCGACAATCATCACGTCGCCCGCCTTCCAGGGAATGTGTCGGCCATCGTGCACGTCGTGGCCGCGTCCTTTGAGCACGTAGAACACCGCGCTGTTGAGGTGGCCGTGCTTCTGGCCGTACGCCCCCGGCGCGTACGCCTCGATATGGGATTCCATTGACTGAATGATGCTGGTGGCTTGCGGGCTGATGACGCTCTTGCCGAACTGGCCGGGACCTCCTTTCCACGGCACGTCGCGGGACGAATAGACGCGCTTCTCCTCGAGCAACGCCTTGTAGAGATGGCTGTAGGTGCCTTCGAGCGCGCGCACGAAGGTGCGCTTCTTGGCCCAGCGCTCCCACTTCTGGTGCTTCTTTTCCTCGGCATATTCGTCGGGCTGATTGTGCCCGATGCCCGGCCGCACTTGCTCGTACATCCCGGTCATTCCGGCGCCTCCTTCATCCGCTCGCGAGGGCAGCCTGCGCCGTCCGTCTTGCGTGCGAGTTGTGGTGGAACGCTGTCATTACGGGATAATGGGAAGGTGCGCAACGCGCGGGCCGATCCGTGCCCGCGGTGCCTTCGCAGATGTCCCCAAGCGCCACCCCGCGCGTCCGCGGCGCGGCAAGCGATCCTGATCATCCGCCATGAGCCCGAGCGCTCGCCGGCGCTAACGCCTGCTCGAAAGAGGATGAAGAGGAGACTGTTACGATCTTACCGTGCGTGCCTGCGGCCTGCAGGTGCACGCCTGTGATCTACTCCACCGCAAAAAAAGGCGTGGCGGTGCGCTGTTTGAGATCCCCGAATGTGAGGACCCGGGCGCGCAGTTGCGCGAGCGTGCCGCGCTGGGTCAATGCCAGACCGCAGACCTTCTCCGCCGCCTCTTTTTCGCTAGCGGCTTCGACCTTGCGCCAGTTGTGCTCGGGATTCCATTCGCCGTTCGGCCAATGTTGCACCTGGTAAGTTCGTTTTGTCTGCATCATGTCCCCCGGTCTTTCGTGCGACGGGCCGGGTACAAATCGTTTTTGGCGACAATCGGGCGCCACGCGGGAACGATCGTGACTTCTCAAGCCGCTTTCGCATTACAGCTCTGCGCCGCGCGAAAAGAATGGTCTGTCGGCCGCGCGACTCTAGCTCCCGCGGTCGTTAACGGATCGTTAACGCCACCGAAGTCATTGCCTTCTCTTTGCGCCGCCCCTGCTCTTCGCGCGGGCGGTTGCGGATCGCGCCGCCCCCATACCAGCCGTTTGCGGCCGGGCCAGCTTGCCGAGATCTTTTAGTCGCGGCAGGCCGGCGGCGCCCCACATGGCTTCCGCCTTTTGCAGCCGGGTCACCCAGTATTCCCAGGCGCGCTCGACCCCGCGCGGCCCCAGGTTATGGCCGCCGCACTTCTCCATCTCACCGGGTGAGAGCGGTCCCGGGGCTCCAATCGCCATTGCACGCAGCTGCAGCTCGGCGTTGCGGGTGCTGTAGATCGAACGGAACACACATTCGCGCAGCGATTTGCCAGCAAGCGAGGCGCCATGCCGTCGCAACAGCAGCATATAGTGCGGGCCAAGCGCGCGGGCGTGCGATGCGCCCTGCTCCGGCGTGCTCACCAGCAGATTGGTATCGCCGAATTCATCCCGGCTGTCCCAGAACGGCACCTTGGCTCCCAGCGTTCCGCCGAGGTG
>VAZQ01000377.1:3200-12702 GCA_005883115.1 Alphaproteobacteria bacterium
CAGCACGGAAGGAGCGTGGTGGTGACAGACGGAATTCACGTCGGGCCGGACTTTGTAGATTTCGCCGTGGATCACCATCTCGCTGTAGAGACGTAGGTTGGTCCGCACGACCGGCTTGGAATCGAGCGTCATTTCGAGAATGTCGGATGGCTCGACGAGCTCCGAAGCGCGATGCCGCGAAATGAAATACCGGTTGGGATCTTTCGGGTTTCGTACGCTGATGTGTCCAAACGCATCGATGATGCCTTCGTTGGCGAGAATGCGGTTGGCGACGGCGAGTTCATGGCGCAATCCGGCGAATGCGTCGGGCATGGCTTTGGTCTCTCTGCCAGGGATACAACGAAGCGAAAAGCGGAATAGCGGTAGCGACTAGCGAATGGAGTGGGCCATTCGCCATTCAGTGTTGGCTAGTCGGGTTCAACCACATCCGATGGTGGCGAGCAGGTCGGCAAACTTTTCCTTGACCTTCTGTCGCAGCTCGGGACTGGCGCGGGCGACCATCGGGAAATCCGCGAGCCGCTCGTACGGACGGCAGGCATCTATGATAGCGCGGGAATTGGTTGAGCTTGCCGCGTCGAGCAACGGGTCGAGCGGTCCGCTCCAAGCGCGGCGCACGAACTCGATGTCGCTTGCGGGATCGCAGCGCGTGCAGATGGCCCACATCACGTCAAACAGGTCGCTCGGATCGACGTCCTCGTCGACCACGACAACGAAGCGCCCGAGATAGGACCCCGATTGACAGCCCGCCGCGAGCAGGCCGGCCTGCCGGGCGTGGCCCGGATAAGCCTGCTTGATGGCGAGGACGTTGAACATGCGCGCGCCGCCGAACTCGTGCACCCATACGCCGGTGACCCCGGAGAGACCCGCGCGCTCGACCTCGTCCCAGATCATGCCGGCTTTCATCACGCATTTGCTGAAGGAGAAATCGGACGGCGGGCGCATCGGCGAGGCGATGCCGAGGATGGGATCGTCACGGTAATAGACGCGCTTCACTTCGATCAGCGGCTGCTGGCTCGGGCTCGAGGCGTAATATCCCGTGAACTCGCCGAAAGGTCCCTCCCGCGCCTTGACGTTTTCGATCATCTCACCTTCGAGCACGATCTCCGCATGGGCGGGCATCGGCAGGCCATAAAGCTCACTGAGCACGATCTCGTACGGCTCGCCACGGTGCCCGCCGGCATAGTCGTATTCGCAGAGGCCAAATTTGAGTTCGTTGCCACCAGCAAGGAACAGCAGCGGATCGTGTCCGCAGGAGATGAGCACCGGACAAGGTTTGCCGGCGCGGAAATATTTCTCTCGGATTTGGCGGCCGTGCTTGCCTGGCGAGATCCACAGCGAGACGTGGTTCTTGTCCTGCACCATGGCGCGGTAGGTCCCGCCGTTGACCCAGTCCGCGTCCGGATCACGCATGATGACGAGATCGTCGGTGCCGATATAGCGGCCGCCGTCATGCTCGTGCAGGAGCGGCACCGGAAACTTAAGCACGTCCACCTTGCCGTCGCGATCGACATTCTCGAGCACAGGACCCTTCGTGACGGTCGTGGGCGCAATTGGCCGGTGGCGCTTCATCCGCTCGCGGTAGGCGCGCACGACATCGAGCGGGTGATCGGGAACCGGCAGCCCGAGCGCGATCGCGAGCCGCTTCGATGAGTTCGTTGCGCCGGAGAGGAGTCGCATCCCCTTGGCATAGCCCGGCACGTCATCGAACAGGATCGCCGGTGGCTCCGCCCGGGCGTGGTTCACGATTTCGGCCAGCGTGCCCATTTCGAGCTTCCAATCGGCGCCTTTGATGCTAACGACCTCGCCCGCGCGTTCAGCCCGCGCGATGAATTCGCGCAGGTCCGCATGCGGCCGCTCGTAGTCATTGAAGCGTTGCGAGCCTTGGGTTTTCTCCAGCACGGCGGTTCCTTTCGAAAGCTCTCTTTGGCAATGTTTTGCCACGCCTCATTGGGGTTGTCATGCCCACGCGCGCTCTGAGTGGGAGCGCCTTCTCCGGACAAACCGGGTTCATTCCTGCATGCGAACGCCATTGCTGCGCTTGTTTGCGCAACGACCCGCGTCACTGCGATCTCGTTCAGGTGGCTCGGCTTTTGACCATGCTCGAGGGGCCGTGCGATAACCGATGCAGGTGCATGTGGCGGTGTGCGCACCGCCGGGCCGGAAAGAGCATATTTGAATGGCCGAGGATCCGAAGCGCAGTCATACGCTCGCCGACCATCTGCTCGGGCAGGACGTGGCGCACGCGCACGACGGCGAGGCCGATCACGACCATGATCATTTTGAGGTCGATCCCGACGAGCGGCTGGAAGAAAACCCAATCTGGATCCAGGACCATGTGACGCTGCTCACAGTGGGCATCGACATCGGATCCGCCGGTACCCAGGTCATCTTCTCCCGCATCAACCTGCGCCGCTATGGCGAGGATCTCACCAGCCGGTACTATGTCGTGTCGCGGGAGACATTGTTCCAATCGCCGGTGGCGCTGACACCCTATTCGAGCGACGAGCGCATCGACGATGCCGCGCTCGGTGCCATCATCGACGATGCTTACAAAACAGCGGGCGTACAGGCACAGGACATCGATACAGGTGTGGTCATTCTCACTGGCGAGGCGTTGCGCCGTGAGAATGCCGAGGCGATCGCCGCTCTGCTCGCTGAGCAGCGCGGGGACTTCGTCACCGCCGCGGCCGGCCATCACATGGAATCGATGCTCGCGGCCTACGGCTCGGGCGCCTCAAAGCTTTCGTACGAGCAGGACAAACGGATTCTCAATGTCGATATCGGCGGCGGCACCACCAAGCTCGGGATCGTCGAGCAGGGCACCGTGATTGCCACCGCAGCGCTGCATATCGGGGGTAGGCTGCAAGTGATGGACGAGAGTGGGCGGATCGTGCGGCTCGATCCGGCCGGAAAGTTTCACGCCCGCCAGGCAGGCTTTTCTTGCTCGCGCGGCGATGTGCTCTCGGCTGAGCAACTCGATAAGGTCGCAGCGAATATGGCGGAGTTGCTGGTCGCCGCGCTCACGCAGCGTCCGCTGCCGTCTGCGGTCGAGCACCTCTACTTGACCGACCCGATCCGTGACCTCGGCCGCATCGATGGGCTGATGTTTTCCGGTGGGGTCGGCGAGTATGTCTATGGCCGCGAGGAGCGCGACTTCGGCGACATGGGGCGCCGGCTCGGCCGCGCCATTCGGGGGCGGATCGATTCCGGCGCGCTGCCATGGCCGCTGCTGCCGCCCGGCGAATGCATCCGCGCCACCGCCCTTGGGGCCTCCGAATACAGCGTGCAACTTAGCGGCAACACCAGCTACATCTCCAAACCGGGACAGCTTCTGCCGCGGCGGAATCTGCAGGTTCTGCAACCCTCCTATGTCTGTGACGAGAACATCGATCCGGACAGGCTCGCCAAGGCGATCCGCGGCCACTTCACGGCCTTCGATCTCATCGAAGGCGAGAGGGAAGTCGCGCTCGCTTTGCGCTGGCAGGGTGCCCCGTCATACGAGCGGATCCTCGCTTTCGCCGAGGGGATCCGCCGCGGCCTCGCCACCACGATCGAACGCAAGAAGCCGCTCTACCTCATGCTGGACGGCGACATCGCGCAGACCTTGGGCGCCATCTTGCGCGAAGAGCTGCTCGTCGAGAGCGAGATCTTGGCGATCGACGGGTTGGTGCTGCGCGACTTCGATTACATCGATCTCGGGCGCATCCGCATGCCCTCATTCACGGTGCCGGTGACGATCAAATCGCTTCTGTTCAGCGAAGATCCCCGCCGCGGCCGCCCGCCGCAGCGCATCCACCATCATGAGCATCATCCGCATGATCACCGGCACGGCCATGCGCATGATCATCACCATCATCAGGATCATGATGAGCGCTGAGTTAGGTGTCGGGGTTCTCGGCCAAACCGAGAGAGCAAAAGCCCTCACCCGCTCCGTCTGCCAGTTGCAGAGGGAGCAGATGGAGCCCGTGGCATACGAGCCGCTTCCGTGACCCAAGCGGTCGAGCGCTTCACCCCTTTACCCGCCGCTGCGCCGCGGTTCGATCCCAAGTGGGTGATGATCGGCGTGCCGGTAGCACTCGTTGCTTGGCTCGCCCTTGTCCCGCTCGTGTTTCTGGTGTGGCAAAGTTTTCTGACGCCGCAGACGGCGGCGCTGGCAGCGCAATACACGCTCGAGAACTTCCGCACCGCCTACTTGAGCAGCGACAACATCCGGCTTTTTGCCAATTCGCTTCAGTTCGCCGTCGGCGCAGCGGTGCTCTCGCTCGTGATTGGTACCGGGCTCGCCTGGATGAACGAGCGCACCAACACGCCCTTGAAGACCCTTTTCTTCGCCCTAGCGATCATCCCACTGGTGATCCCAGGCATTCTCTTCACGGTGGCGTGGATCATGTTGGGAAGCCCGAAGATCGGGCTGATCAATCTTGCCCTGCAGAGGCTATTCGATACCGACGCGGTCTTCGTAAACGTCTACACGATGGCGGGCATGATCTGGGTGGATGGGTTGCACTACTCGCCCATGGCCTTTCTGCTGATGACGGCCACATTCCGCTCCATGGACCCAGCGCTCGAGGAGCAGGCAGCCATGAGCGGAGCTTCTGTGGCGGCCGTTGCGCGACGGATCACGTTGCCCCTGGCGTGGCCGGCGGCGCTCGGCGCGCTCCTGATCCTGTTCGTGCGTGCGATCGAATCGTTCGAGGTGCCGGCGCTGCTCGGGCTGCCCGTGGGCATTCACGTGTATACGTCATCGATCTACCAGGCGATCCATCAGTATCCGAGCCAGATCGGGCTCGCCGCCGCCTATGCCGTGACACTCCTGCTCACCACCTCACTCGGCATCTATGCGCAGACGCGGCTCTCGAGCCAGGGCGCGCGATTTTCGACCATCACCGGCAAGGGCTTTCGTCCGCGCACGATCGATCTCGGCGGTTGGCGCTATCTCACGGCGACGATCTTCATGCTGTATTTCCTCGTCATCGTGCTGCTGCCGTTCCTGGTGCTGGTTTGGTCGTCGCTGCAGAAATTCTATAGCGCGCCCTCTTGGGCGGCGCTCAGCCGCGTCAGTCTCGATTCTTATCGGGCGGTGCTCGATCATCCGCAATTCGCAAATACGGTTTGGAACAGCGTCGTGCTCGCGATCGGCAGTGCAAGCACGGTCATGCTGATCTCGGCGGTGATCGCATGGATCGTCGTGCGCACGAGGGTGCCGGGCCGCTGGATGCTCGACAACCTGGCCTCGCTGCCGCTGGTTTTTCCCGGCTTGGTGCTCGGGCTCGCGATCATGGTTTGCTATCTCTATCTGGATATCGGCGTCTATGGCACGCTCTGGATCATCTTCATCGCCTATGTGACGCGGTTTCTGCCGTACGGCATGCGTTACAATTCGGCCTCCATGCTGCAGATCCATAAAGAACTCGAGGAATCAGCGGCGATGAGCGGCGCCTCGTGGAGCATGACTTTTGGCCGTGTGGTCCTGCCGCTGTTGAAACCAGGACTGCTCGCCGGCTTTATCTATGTGATGATCGTCTCGATCCGCGAGTTGTCGAGTTCGATCTTGCTCTACTCGCCGGGGACCGAAGTGGTATCGATCATGATCTGGGAGTTGTGGCAGAATGGGCAATATGTGGAGCTTTCGGCGCTCGGGGTGATGCTGATCCTCGCGCTGTTCCTACTCGTCGTGCTGGCGCAGCTCGCCGGCAGACGGTTCGGAATTGCCGAAACGTAAAACAAGGCACTGGTGCAGCGTGCTCAGCGTGCGGTCCCTTTTTACCGAATATGCCAACGAAGGGGGCGGCGCCGTCAAAGCCGTGCAAAACGTCTCGTTCGAGGTGCCGGAGGGTAAGCTGTTCACGCTGCTCGGACCCTCGGGGTGCGGCAAGACCACGACGCTGCGCTCGATTGCGGGGCTGGAGAAGCCGACCGCGGGCGAGATCGAAGCTGATGGTCGGTTGGTCTATTCGTCGGAGAAGGGCATCTTCGTTGCACCCAACAGGCGCAATTTCGGCATGGTGTTCCAGTCCTACGCCATCTGGCCGCACATGAACGTATTTCAGAACGCCGCCTTCCCGCTCGAGGTACGGAAGTTGCGCAAGAAGGATATCCGCGAAAGGGTAATGCGAGTACTGCACGCCGTAGCGCTCGAAGATCTGGCAGATCGCGATGCCACCAAGCTTTCGGGCGGCCAGCAGCAGCGCCTCGCGCTCGCACGCGCCTTGGTGATGGAGCCGCAGCTGTTGCTGCTGGATGAGCCGCTCTCGAATCTCGATGCCAAGCTGCGCGACCGCATGCGATCGGAGCTCAAGCGGCTGCAGCGCGATCTCAATCTCACGACCGTATATGTGACCCACGATCAGACCGAGGCGCTCGCGCTTTCGCACGAGATCGCGGTGATGAACGAGGGCCGAGTCGTCCAGATCGGCACGCCGCGCCAGATTTACGAGCAGCCGAGCGACCGGTTCGTCGCCGACTTCGTCGGCAGCACCAATTTCATCGGAGGGACGGTCACCGCGCTCGGCGACGGGTGCTGTGTCGTGAGTTCGGCGATGGGCGAGATCAAGGCGCATGCGAGCGAGGGCGTCGACAAGAACGCGAAGGTGGTCGTATCGGTGCGGCCGGAGGACGTGGAATTGTCGGAAACGCAGCCAATGGCGAGCGACGTCGACACCGTCTGCAAGGGCACGATACAGGCCAAGGATTTCCTGGGCGATTACCTGGATTTTCACGTCAAGGTCGGTGATGTTGTCTTGTTGGCGAAGGCGCATCCATCACTGCGCACGCCGACCGGGGACTCCATCTATGTGCGCATGAAGGCGGACAAATGCGTGGCAATCAGCAGCCAGTAATCAGTCATCGGAAATCGGTGACCACAGCCAAGCCGTATGCTCGCAGGCTGACGCGCGAATGTGACGTCTGATGGCTGATTACTGACCACCACGTTCTGATTCCTTGGAGGAAGGGCATGGCTAAAGACGCTGTCGTCTCCGACGAGCTGTCGAAGAAGTTTTCCACCGAAAAGGACACGCCCTATCTGCGCTGGGTTCGCGGGGAAGGTCTCGATATCATCGGCGCGCATTACGTGCGCAATCTGCGCACGGTCGAGCTGAAGCCTTGGGCCCGGCGCGGCGGGCGCGGCGTTTACATCAATCATGAGGCCTCGCGCACCTCCAACGATTGCTACGTCTGCGAGATTCCGCCCGGTAAGAAGCTCGAACCGCAGCGGCAATTGTTCGAGGAGATGATTCTCGTGCTCGACGGCCGCGGCTCAACTACGGTTTGGAACGACGAAGGCCGCCGCATCACCTTCGAGTGGAAGGCGGGGGCGATGTTCGCCATCCCGCTGAACTGCTGGCACCAGCACTTCAACGGCTCGGGGCAGGCGCCGGCGCGCTACGTCGCCGTGACCAACGCGCCGCCGGTGATCAATCTGTACGAGGACGGCGAGTTCGTTTTCAACACCAGGTATGACTTCAAGAACAGGTTCAATGGCGAGCCCGACTATTTCAGCGCGAAGGGTGAGCAGAAGGGCCTTCTCCTCGTCACCAATTTCGTGGCCGATGCGGTTAATCTGCCGCTGATTAGCGCCAAGGAGCGCGGTGCCGGCGGCGGTCATATCCGCTTCAATATGGCCAAGGGCTCCATGAACAGCCACATCTCCCAGTTTCCGATTGGTACCTATAAGAAAGGCCATGCTCACGGTCCCGGCGCGCACGTCATCATCCTCTCGGGCGAGGGCTTCTCCCTGATGTGGCCCGAGGGCGATGCACCCAAGCGATATGATTGGGAAGTAGGCACGCTGATTGTGCCGCCGAACATGTGGTTCCATCAGCACTTCAACAGCGGAACCGCGCCGGCGCGCTATCTTGCCTTCAAGCACGAGGGCGTTGCCATTCGTAACACGCAAGGTGTGCCCAGGGCCTGGATCAGCAGGCGGCTCGGCGTCGATCAGATCGACTACGCCGACGAGATGCCGATGATCCGCAAAATGTTCGCGGAGGACTTGGCCAAGCACGGCCTGAGCCCGCGCATGGATCAGGCCTACGCGCAGGAACTCGCCGACCTGCCGCCGCCCGTTGCGAGAACCGGGTAGGCTGAGCGCGCTGCTTGCGTCGGCGCGCCTCAGCGGCGCGTTCGTCCACCTTGCCGATGGCGTGAAGAATCGGCTGAAGCCGCGCTCGCGCGCAAGAGCGGTGCCTCGATCGTCCTGCTGAGCCGCTCCGATGCGGCCAAATTCTGATACATCCGGCGCAGGCTGCGCCTGATGACGTTCAGGTCTTCTGCCGGCACGCCCGAGATCGCTCTTCGTTCTAGCTCGATCGCGTGCGGGATGATGCGGGCCAGGATTGCCGCCCCCTTTGGCGTCAGCCGCACGGTCACTTCCCGGTTACTGGTCGCCGATCGGGTTCGGGAAACCAATCCCATTTTCACCATGCGGGTGACGACGCGCGACAATGTCGAGACATCGATGCTTGTGCTCGCGGCGACGTCGATCTGGCGTTGCCCATCGTCATCGGCGAGCACGGCGAGGACGCGCCACATCGCGATGCTTAGTTGGTGTCGCGCAAGCGTGTTCTGCCCGAAGTCGGTCACCAGCAGCCAGCCGACCCGGTTGACGAGATAAGGAAGGTATTCGCTGAAGTTGAGGCCTGTGCGATCGCTCACGAGATTGAAGTCCCTGCAAATTCTTGAGCTGTCCGCATTCACGCGCCGCTCGCCGCGCAGCATTCGCGGACTTTACCAGCCATCAATTGCATTTACAACAATTGCAAATGCATCTATGATGCATCTAAGTAGGGCCGCGGCCCAGTGAACCAACGGGAGGAGCGCTGTGGAATTCGGCTATTTCACTCTGAGCGATAATCACTACGAGAATAACACGCGCACGGCGAACCAGTTCGTCGCCGACATCACCGAGGAAGCCCTGCATGCCGACAAGCTCGGTATGCACTCGGCCTGGATCGGCGAGCACCACTTCAACTCGCTGGGCGTGCTTTCCTGCCCGGACATGGTGCTTGCCTATATCGCGGCACGAACAAAGCGCATCCGGCTCGCGCCGGCGGTATGCGTGCTGCCGCTGCACCAGCCGATCCGCGTCGCCGAGCAATGGGCCACGCTCGATCTGTTGAGCAACGGCCGCGTGGATTTCGCGGCGGGACGCGGCTACGACCGCCGCGAATACCTGCCTTTCCACGTCTCGTTCGAGGACAATCAGTCGATCTTCGACGAGGGGCTCCAAGTCGTCCGCAAATTATGGGCGGCGGACGGACGCATCTCCCATCACGGCAAGCACTATTCCTTTGACGATGTGCGCATTACACCCAAGCCGGTGCAAAGGCCGATCCCGGCTTATGTCGGCTCCTTCTCCAAACCATCGATCGAGCTGGCGGCGCGACTCAATTGCGGCGTCATTGTCGCTCCCTTCGCCGCCGCCATGACCTTCGGCGGGTTGAAGCAGGTTGCGGATGTCTATCACGACAGTTGCGCCAAATACGGCACCAAGCCGGGCCGG
>VAZQ01000377.1:12723-21311 GCA_005883115.1 Alphaproteobacteria bacterium
TTTGCTGATAACGGCGCGCAGGAGGACGCGCAGCGCGCTCGCCAGATCCGCTATTACCGCGAGTGTGTGATCCCCGCGCTGCCCGGGGACCCGAAGACCGCCCCGCCCAGCTATCGCTATTTCGTGGACATGGTCGCGCGCCTGCAGACGGTCAAACCGGAAGATCTGACCGAGAATTCGGTGCTTCTGGGTTCGCCGCAGCGGATCATGGATACGCTGAAGAAGGTAGAGGCCGCCGGATTTTCCGAGGTGATCCTCTATTTCAACGTCGGCCTCAAACCGCACCAGCAGGTGAGGGACGAGATGACTCGGTTCATGGAGGAGGTCGCCCCTGCCTTTGACGGCGCGCACAAGCAAAAGGCGGCTTAGACTGCCGCGTTGGACGGCAACGGCGAACTCGGAGGAAACACCAATGACCGTCCAGCAAAATACCGATCACATCCAGACCACGCATATCGGCAGCTTGCCGCGACCGCACAATCTGCTCGATTTGCTGAAGGCAAAATACGCAGGGCAGCCCTATGACGAGAGCAAGCTGAATTCGGTCTTGGCGCGGGAAGTTGCTGACTGCGTGCGCAAGCAGGTCGAGTGCGGCATTGAGATCGTAACCGACGGCGAATATTCCAAGCCAGGCTTTTTCACCTACATCCGCGAGCGCTTCGACGGGTTCGAATCCAGGCCCAATCAGAAGCTTATTTTATTCCAGCAGGAGGTCTGCGCTTTTCCCGAATATTACGCCCAGTATTTCAAAGAAGCGATGATGGGTGGCGCTATTCTGCCGATCGTCCCAGTCGTCTGCACCGCCCCGGTTAAGTATAAGGGCGAGGCTAAACTGCAGATCGACATTGCCAACGTGAAGGCCGCGGCCAAGGCCGCCGGCGTGCCTGACCATCGCGTGTTTCTGCCGGCCACGGCGCCCTCTGGCGTCGGCATCAACGAATACTACAAGAGCGAGGAAGAGTATTTCCACGCGCTCGCCGCCGAGTTGAACAAGGAATACCGCGCGATCGTGGCCGCCGGCATTCTGGTGCAAGTGGACGATCCATTTCTGCCGGACATCTTCGTCGAGCCAGGGCTTGATGACAGAGAGAAGAAGCGGAAGGCGGAGATTTACGTCGAAGCGACCAATGCGGCGCTCAGTGGGATTCCGGCCGAGCGGGTCCGCTTTCATACCTGCTACGGCATAAACGAGGGACCCCGCATCTATGAATCGAACTTGCCCGAGATCGTCGAGTACGTGTTCAAGATCAATGCCGGTTCGTTCAGCTTCGAGGCAGCGAATCCGCGCCACGAACACGAGTACCATCTGTTCGAGCGCGTGAAGATACCGGAAGGCAAAGTGCTGTGCCCTGGCGTCATCACGCATGCCAGCAACATCGTCGAGCATCCCGAATTAATTGCGGAACGGCTAATTCGCTTCGCCAATCTGGTTGGACGCGAGAGTGTCATGGCTGGGGCCGACTGCGGGTTCTCTTCGCAGGCGCTTTACAAAACCGAAGTCCATCCCACAGTCGTGTGGGAGAAGTTCAAGGCAATGCGACAGGGGGCAGATATTGCCAGCGCGC
Organism: Alphaproteobacteria bacterium; assembly: GCA_005883115.1. GTDB lineage: Bacteria > Pseudomonadota > Alphaproteobacteria > Rhizobiales > Xanthobacteraceae > VAZQ01. The sequence continues at coordinate 14,289 of VAZQ01000377.1, forward strand.
CGCTGTGGCGGGCTCGCCGGGCTCAATCGCGACGAGCGCGAGGATCTAGCGCGCTTCATTCTACGCATTAAGCACGAGCTCGGCATCACGATGATCTGGATTGAGCACGACCTCGAGATGGTGGCTGACCTCGCCGACCGCATCCACGTGCTCGACTACGGGCGAACGCTGGCCGACGGCCCGCCTGGCAGCGTCCTGAAAGATCCGCGCGTCATCGCCGCCTATATCGGGGCAAGCGCTCTGACGTCGTGACCGCGCAACTCGGATCCTGCGTCGTGCGCACGAGCCTGCGCAGCGGTTTCTCACCCCCGCTGGCGCAGCAATCTGCGGATCACCTTGCCGGTGGTGGTCATCGGCATTTCATCGATGAAGGCGACCTCGCGCGGATATTCATGCGCAGAGAGGCGCGTCTTGACGAAGCCCTGGATATCGGCGGCAAGCGCGTCGGACGGAGCATGCCCCGATTTCAGCACGATGAAGGCCTTCACGATCTCCGTGCGCAGCGGATCGGGTTTTCCTATCACTGCCGCCAGCGCGACGGCGGGATGGCGGATGAGGCAGTCCTCGATTTCGGTCGGGCCGATGCGGTAGCCCGACGAGGTGATGACATCGTCGTCGCGGCCGACGAACTGAAAATAGCCGTCAGCGTCGGTGACACCTTGATCGCCCGTGGTCATCCAATCGCCGATGAATTTTTCCCGCGTCGCGTCGGGCTTGCCCCAATACTGCAAGAACATCACCGGATCCGGCCGCTTGATCGCGATCTGACCGAGCTCTCCGGGCGAACAGCGTGAGCCGTCGGGCCGGATGACGGCGACGTTGTGGCCGGGCACCGGTTTGCCCATCGCACCGGGCAGCGAAATACCGATGGCTGCGCAGGAGGCCACCACGAGATTGCATTCGGTTTGCCCGTAGAACTCATTGATGGTGATGCCGAGCGTCGCCTTGCCCCATTCGTAGGTCTCGGCGCCGAGCGCCTCGCCGCCCGAGCCGACCGAGCGCAGCTCTATTTTCGCCTTCGGCCGCGGCGCCGAGCGCAACATGCGCAGCGCCGTCGGCGGGATGAACGCGTTGCGCACGTGCATCCTTGCCATCAGCGCGAAGGCCCCTTCCGGATCGAACTTTTCGAGTTTTTGCGCCACCACCGGCACGCCGTAATGCAAGCTGGGCAGCAGCGCGTCGAGCAGCCCGCCAGCCCACGCCCAGTCTGCCGGCGTCCAGAACCGATCGCCGGGCTGCGGTAGAAATTCGTGCGGGACCTCGATCCCCGGCAAATGCCCGAGCAGGACGCGATGCGCATGCAGCGCCCCTTTGGGCGGTCCGGTCGTGCCGGACGTGTAGACCATCAGCGCGGGGTCATCGGCCGCAGTGGCGACCGGCGTGAACTCCGAGGCGGCGCGCGCCAGCATCGCGTTGAAATCCTCGGCGCCGTCTGCCGGCCCGTCGACCGACCACACGAATTCGAGAGCGGGCGCGGTGTCGCGGATCGCTGGAAGCTTCGCGAGCCCCTGCGCATTCGTGATCAGGGTCCGTGCGCCGGAATCCTTGAGGCGGTAGGAGATCGCCTCGAGCCCGAACAGCATCGCCAACGGCAGCGCGATCGCGCCGAGTTTGTAGATGGCAATGTGGCTCACTGCGACGGCCGGTCCCTGTGGCAAGAGGATCGCGACGCGATCGCCCTTGGCAATCCCGCGCGCAGCAAGCGCGTTGGCCAGCCGATTAGAGGCCTCGCGCAGTGCGCTGTAACTGACCTCCTCCACCGTGCCGTCCGCACGCAGGTTATGGCAGTTCGCGCCGGATCGATCCCCGCCCAGCGGTCGCAGACGTCAACGCCGATATTGTAGAACGCCGGGATTTGCCAGCGGAACGAGCGATAGAGCGCGCCGTATTCGCGCGCGGCGGGAAGCACGTGGGCCGCGTACATCGCAAGCGCAGGCTAGTGATGCAGGTGCGGGAGGTCTATAGCGCGGCGCCGGCAACGCGGGCCGCTCGACGCGTAACCTGCCGCGTGAAATCGATCGCCTGTTCGAGGATTTCCAACCGGGCTCCTGGCCCTCGCTGTCCCGGCTGCAGGGCGCCCGCGCATCACTTCGCGTGGGCCAGCCTTATTCTGCCTTTGTGTCGATGCCGCCGGCCGGAGTCGGCAAGGCGCACGCGGCTCTGGCGAAATGTCGACACGAGGTTGCTCCATTCGCCGCGCTGCTGGATATGCGCTGGATCATTGCCGGGCATCGGGCGGCTGAGTCCATATTTGGCGCCGTGAGCGTCGATCCATTTCCAGACGTCTTCCGCATTGGTCCCCTCTGCAGCGGTGACGTCGACGGCGCGACCGCGGCCGTAACCGCCGGTTCGGCGGCTTCCACCATGCAAGGAGTTGCCGACGCGCGCCTTAAAACCCGCGGCGAGACGCTGGCGATAGTCGTCCCGGAATGCGCTGAGCATGGACCAGTGAATGCCGTCGGCGTCCATCGCGCGTCCGGCGTTATACAGCTGTTCCCGGAATCCAGGGTCCATGCCGCCGATCACGTAGTCCTGCAATGATAGGCCCATGCGGTTGGCGGCTGCGGGGTCCTTCCATGTGAAGTCGCCGGAGGAATCCTTCTTGATCGGCGAGCGCTGATAGACCTCCCACAGGTAGTCGTCGATTTCGTCGAGGACCACGGTGCCGCGTTTCTGGCGCATGTCGGCGCTTTCCGGCTCCGCCGACTCTCTGGATGCGAAAGCGACGAAACCGCCCACCTTTATCAGGGCGCGCTTGATCATTTCCCGCGCCGCCGCGGTAATGGAGAGAGGCGGATCGGGATTGACAAAGCGGATGGTTTGAACCGCACGTGGATATTGCGAGCTGGTTGCCTCACCTTGCTCGGCAGGGTCAGCGCTCTGCAAGCGCGCAGGCGCCGCCCGACGGTAAACGACGGTCTCGTTGTTGGCGCTTTCAGACCCGGACACGGCAGGCTCGCCGTCCTGGTAATTCATGATCGCCAGCGCCACCATTGCGGCTGCCGCGGCACCGGCGGCAAGCTTGGCGCCCACCATTGCGTGAGACAGAAGCACTCTGAACGCAACTGTCGGTGGGCGCAGCGCCCGTGCGATCACCCGCCGGCGCAGCGTCAGCGTTATCGTCGGTCGATACAGCGTCGGCGCGACGCCCGGCCGGCGCACCGGCGGAGGCAGTCGTATGGGAGTGCGCGCTGAGAGAACGGCGCGCGAATGCCGCATTACAGCGACCAACTGTCCCGCCAAAGCGAAGCTCTCCCCCTCCCGATCACTCCGGGTGGACACGTCCTGCTGTTATGGCGCGCGCGCAGCCCCTCCCCAGGGCGACAACGGCGTCACGCCCGCAACTTTCCAGCCGGACGAAAGCGAGTGATCCCCACCCCAGAAATGATCCCCGAACTGCGGAAGTTGAATGGAGAAATAAGGAAAAAAATTGACCCCGGGGGGACCAATTGGCGGCGAAGCTTGTGCGATGCTCGGCCTATTAACGTTTCGTACACCAACATCCAAATTGTCATTGCGCTGAGACCGGAAAGCGCGCCTTGCAGGCTTTGCCTCACGCATGCCACGCCGCTAAAGAAGGCTGCGCATGCGCCCTGCAAGGCACTCCGCCCCACCGCGAGGCACGATCCATCCATGATTGAGGAGCCGAGCGCGCGCCGCGCCCCAACGGGCGACATCGACTACCGGCTGCTCATCCCATTCCTCGCCCACGTTACGCTGATCCAGACGCTGAGCCTGATCATCCGGATCACGACCTCCTATCGGGCGATCGAGCTCGGGCTTCCCGTCCTTTGGCTCGGCATCATCGCCGCCGGCTTCGCCATCATCCCAGTCTTCACAGCCCTGCAGGTCGGGCGCTGGATCGATCGCGGCAATGACGCGCGGGCGACATGGCTCGGCTCCGCGCTCGTATTCACCGCCTGCATCGGCTTTTGGGCCTGGCCGCGCTCGGCGATGCATCTGCTCGGCTTCTCGGTCCTGTTGGGCTTCGGCCACATGTTCTGCATGGCCGGCCATCAGATGCTGGCGGTGCGTTCGGGCGGCGAGCGTAGCCGGGAAACCGCGCTCGGCTATTACATGGTCGCAGCGTCGATCGGGCAGGGGCTCGGGCCGTTTGTGGTCGGCTGGCTCGGCGGCGCGGCGGCGCTGCCGCCCACCGGCTTGCTGTTCGCCATCAGCCTCGCCGTTGCCGCTGCAAGCGTCGTCGTGGCGGTGTTGATCAGGCCCGCAGTCGCCAAGACGGCTGCTCACGATCCAGGCAATTTCATCCCGATCGGCCGGCTGCTCGCGTTGCGCGGCTTCGCCGCCGTCATGGTGTCGAGCGTCGTGACCATCACCGCGCTGGATCTCTTGGTCATTTATCTACCGGCCCTGGGCGCGGAACGTCAGATCGAGTCCAATCACATTGGCCTGCTGTTGACCGTGCGCTCCGTCGCTTCACTCGTCTCGCGCGTGTTCTACGCGCGCCTGATCTTTGCGGTCGGGCGGGCGCCGCTCACCTTGGCGAGCATGCTCGGCAGCGCCGCGGGGTTTCTAATCCTGGCATTGCCGCTCCCGCTGCCGATCATTTACGCAATTCTCATATACTTGGGATTCGCGATGGGTATCGCCTCCACGCTGACCCTCTCCGGCGTGATGTATCTTTCGCCGCCTGAGGTCTGTGGCACCGCATTGACGTTGCGGATGACCGGCAATCGCGTCGGGCAAATCGTTTTTCCCGCGCTCGCAGGTTTTCTTGCCGCCGCGACCGGCGTCGGCGGCATCCTGTTGGCGCTCGGCATTGGCCTCGCCGCGTCGGGAGTCGCGGTCGCGATGAGCCAGCCGACATCCTGACCGCAGATCCCCTGGCGAGATAGCGCATGGCAGACCCGATCGCGATCCGCATGGGCGGCTATGGCCCTCCAACGACCGGTTTTAGCCGCGCGCTCAAGCGCATCGGCGATCAATTGCAGGCCGAGTTCGGCAGCGGCGTGGAAATTAAATACGTCTGGAACATCATGGACCTCGGTTATCGCGCCGAGGACATCCTGTGGTTGGTCGAGCACGGACTGCTGACGCTGGGCTATCAATCGTCGAGCTATCTGACCGATCGGGTGCCGGAGCTCGGGATCGTCGACCTGCCATTCCTGTTCGTACGGATGCAGTTCGCGCGTGCGGCCATGGACGGCGCGCTCGGCGACGTGCTTGCCCGTAAGATCGAGGAGCGCGTGAATTTTCGCGTGCTCGGGTGGTTCGAGAACGGATTTAGGCATATCTCGAACCGCCTCCGAGAAGTGCGTGCGCCAGCGCATCTTGCCGGGCAGAGGATTCGCGTCCTGCCGAGCAAAGTGCAGGCAAGGACGTTCGAACTGTTAGGGGCGGTGCCGATGCCGATGGACCTTACCCAGGCGATCGCGATGATCACCGCCGGCACCATCGACGCGCAGGAGAATCCGCTCTCGAATACCGTGACCTACGGCGTACACAAATTTCACCGCTTCCATACCCTGAGCAACCATTTTTACGTTTCGCGGCCGATCTTTCTCCACCGCGCCTCGTTTGATGGCTGGCCTGCCGATCTTCGGCGCGCAATGCAAAAGGCCATTAGGGATGCAGTCGCCTTTCAGCGCGATCTGCACGTCCAAGAGGAAGAGGAGGCGCGCAAAGTCATCGAGGCACAGGGCTGCGAGATTGTCGAACTCACCGCCGCCGAACACGATGCCTTCGCCGCGGCGGTGATGCCGCTGATCACTGAGGCGCGGGCAACCTTCGGGTCCGGGTTGTTCGGTTTGACGGCGGTCGGCGCAGCCTGAGTGGCGGCGCGCCCTTATCCGCGCCGCTCCTCGGGTTCGGCCAGGATCAACGCCCAGAAGACTTTGTACTTGGATTTGGGCGCGTAGGCTGCGGCAATGCCTATGCGGGTTGCGCCCTTGAGCAGCATGTTGGCGCGGTGGGGCGGCGAGTCGCGCCAGCCGGAGAAGGCCTGCGCCAAGGTATGGTAGCCGGCGCCCACGTTCTCTGCCGCCGTGTGGGCGCGATAGCCGCCGCCTTTGAGGCGATCGTGGAAGCTGCGCGCGATATCATGGCTGAGCGTGTCGCGGCTCGCCATGGCCTGCGCCTGTGCCTCGGCGAGTTTCATTAGTTCGGGGTCGATGCTGACCGGTGTGAGCCCGTTGTTGGTGCGGTAGCCCGATATCATCGAGGCCGCGGTAGCCGCATCGACCTGCGCGTCCTTGGTTGCGAGGCTGCGATAGAAGCTCGGCTCGCCTGTCGGCAGATCACGCTCGCCCGCGCAGGCGCAAAGGAGCGCCGTCGCCGCGACCGCGCAAACGCCCGCGCCAAAGCGCAGGTCCGAATGTCGAAACATGCTGCTGGTTCCCCGCTCCCCGTATCCAGCAGATGCTGCGCCCACAGAATGGCGGAACGATGGAGATGCTATGGCCGTAAATGCCCGCCACGATAGATCGGCGCTGGCTGCGAGAAGAAGCTTTCCAGGATGTGATAGCAGATCGCGTAGTTCTTCTGGTGGAACGATGCGTGCGCGATTCCCGGCATCACCGCGAACTGCTTGTCCGGGTTTGGCAGCAACTCGAAGAATTTCAGAAGATCCGCAAGGCTGGCGATGCCGTCGTATTCGCCGCGCATGATCAGGGTCGGCGCGCTAATTTTCGTGGGATCGCAAATCGGCAAATTGGCGCACATATCGACATAGGTGCCGGTCGGCACCGAGTCGTCGAGTGCCAGGATCGCGTCGGCAAAGGCTTCAATGACAGCCTCATCGGCAGTGCCGGGATGGTCGCGCTCGAAGATCGAGCGGACGAATTTGCGGTCAATTGGGCGCCGGTTGCTGGTGCGGAACTCGGATAGCCGTTTACGGCGCTCGGCAAGCGTGGGCGATCCTTCACCCGTCCACACCATGGCATCGAGCGCAAGCCGGGCGACCATCTTCGGGTGGCGCTGCGCGAACAAAGCGCCGCGCAAGGCGCCCGACGAAATACCGTAAACGAGAAGCGGGCGATCGCCGCGCAGCTTCTGGATATAGCT
>VAZQ01000377.1:21341-23707 GCA_005883115.1 Alphaproteobacteria bacterium
GTGGCCGCGAAGCAGTCGTCGGCGCCATAAGTGATCGGCGCGTCGTTGTCGCGGGTCTTCGTGGAGCGGCCATATCCCTCCAGGTCGAGGCACCAGGTGTCGTAGCCGCGCGCGGCGAAGAAATCCATGGCCGAAGAATCTGCGCGTCCCGGCACGTGTAGGTCGAACGTCGGCTGTGAGGCCATGGACGAGCCGTGCACGAACAGAATTCGTCCCGCGGGTCCGGAAGGATCGCCGTTGTGCTTGTTCCAGAGGAACAAGCGGACGTCGGCGCCTTTTTGCGTCCAGTGTTCTTCGCCGCGGACGGTCGTGGTAGTTGAAAGGGGCTTATTCATCCTGGAACTCCTCGCGGGCTCATCGCGCGTTTCCGCAAAACTCGACCTGATAGGTCGCGCACCCCGTTCATTCAGGTTTTATCCCGTTGGCGTTGATGACTCGCGCCCATTTGTCGATTTCCGACTGCACATAGTCTCCGAATTGCTCCGGCGTCATCGACATTGCGGTTGCGCCCTGCTTCGTCCACGCCTCGACAACGTCCGCGCGCGCGAGGATTTTATTGATCTCGGTGTTGAGCAAGGTGACGATCGGCTGCGGTGTCCCCGCCGGTGCCATGACGCCGATCCAAATCGTCGCCTCGTAACCGGGAACCCCCGCCTCGGAGAGCGTCGGTACGTCGGGAAGAATTGCGGAGCGCATCTTGCCGGTCGTGCCGAGCGCCTTGACCCGTCCGGCCTGAATCATCGGCGCCATGCTCGGCACCGAATCGAACATCATTTCGATCTGGCCGCTGATGATGTCGTTGCGCGCACCGGAGCTGCCCTTGTATGGCACGTGCAGGATGTTCGTGCCGGTAAGGTTCTTAAAAAGCTCGCCCGCCATGTGATAGTTCGAGCCGACCCCCGAGGAAGCATAATTGAGGGCGCCCGGCTTTGACTTGGCGAGCGTGATGAAGTCCTTGACGGTGTTCACCGGCACCGATGGATGAACGACCATGACCAGTTCGGAATTGAGCAGCGACGCGACCGGCACGAAATCGCGCAACAGCTTGTAGGGCTTGCTGGGAACGAGCGTTTCGGTGGTCGTCTGCGTCGCCGAGATCATCAGCAGCGTGTAGCCGTCCGGCGGAGATTTTGCGGCGGCCTCCGTCCCGATGATGGTGCCGGCACCCGGCCGGTTCTCCAGCACAAAAGGTTGCTTGAGTGCTTTGCGCAGCTCCTCCGCGAGCAAGCGCGTAAAAATATCCGTCGGGCCGCCGGCGCCGAACGGGACGATCATCTTGATCGGATGCGACGGATAGTCTTGCGCGGTGGATGGTGCCGCCGCTGCAAGTATCATAACCGTCGACGCGAGGAGCGATAAAACGCGCTGCACTATCGTCATGGGGTGGCGTGAAATCGGAAAACGGGCGGAAACGCCGCGCCGCGAGCAACGGCGGGCGACTTTATGCGATACATGCGGGCTGGGTCCAGGGGATGCGCAGGCGACCGGCTAACGATCACGCTCGGTTCCGGGCGGTGTCAGCTCTCCGATCAACTCGGCAAAAGCGCCAGCGAAAGGATGGAAGCTGAAACGGATCTCGTGCTGGCCACGCGGGCAGACCACCGCGCGAAAGATCACGTTGGCTTTGAGGATTTCGGCATCTTTTCCGTCGATGCTCGCGCGCCACCATGGCTGCCAGATATCGTTGAGCAGGAGGATTCCGCCGGCCGGTGCGTTGACTGCGACCGCTACTTCCGTGTTGGCGTAGCGCAGTAGGCGCGCGCTGCCCTCGCCCGCGGCGCCGCGCGAAACGCCGCTCGGCGCCTTCTCCAGCAGCACGGTCCGGCGCGGGTCGACCGGAGGCCAGCCGCTGCGCAAGAGCTCGTCGAAATTCGCAACACGCCAGTCCGTCAACATCATCACGCGCGGCAACGCGCGTGGATTCTCATAGATAAAAGCATCCTTGGTACGTGCAACGAAAGTGAGATCGCCAGGTTTGAGCGAGGAGTCGATCTCCTCCACCGGCACGCCGGTGGCGATGATGCGAACGCCGAAAAGATCGGCGAAGGCCGAGCGGTAGGACGGATAAAGCGGCGAAAATAAACGCTGGCTTGGGATGGCGACCGTGTCGCCCACGTGGGTTGCCTCGTGAAACGAGTGCAGCCGCAGCGGATTGTGACCGAACACGTGATCGAAGCCGTGGACGAGCGAGAGGTTCGGCCAGTGGTACGCGATGCCGATGAGCTCCACCCGGTCGCGACGGTCGGGCGCCGCCGCGTCGGCGAGCCGCGCTTTAATGAGCCGCACCGTCTCGTCGTTGGTGTTGGGGTGCAGCGCCTCAAATTGCTCCGGCGGCAGCGCCGTCGACACATGGGGCGCGTTGTTGC
>VAZQ01000378.1:0-1317 GCA_005883115.1 Alphaproteobacteria bacterium
TGATCATGCCAGCGGGCACACTTCTGGTGGCGGCCACGGACTGGCCGCTCGCCGTGAAAACGGTCGCGAGCGGTATTCTCCTCTTCGGTTTCGAAATCATGCTCATTCCGGCGGTTGCGCTGATGGGCAAGGACAACTTTGACCGCATCTGGGCTGGCGCGATGCGGCTTCTCAAGACGCTCAAGCCGGCAGGCGGCGTCAGCAGAAGGCGATACACGATTGGTCTATTGATATTCGTGGGACCCATACTTTATGCCTGGATTGCGAGCTACGCTCCGTCCTGGCTCCCTGAGGACTACGTCCTGCGGGTTTGGGTCAATCTAGGGCTCGACGCGATTGCTCTTGCGAGCTTGTTCGTGTTGGGCGGAGATTTCTGGGACAAGGTGCGGGCATTATTTCTCCACGACGCGCGCGCCGTCTTCTCTTCCTGAGCGTCGCTGTGGGTCAGTCCGGATTGCGGCGGGTTCTGGCCAGATCCCGCCGCGCAGTCATCCCGTCGGCGCGGGCTGATCAATCAGGCGGCGGCCGCCTTTTTGCGGTTGGCCTCGAGCCGAGCATCGACTAAGGCCACGGTCGCATCGATCACGGCATTGCGCAGCCCCTTCTGTGCCGCGATCAGCTGCACCAACTTGTCCGCCCGCTCGATGTTCGGGACCCCGTTGTTGAGCGCACGCGCGGCGGAGGACGGACGCGTCAAGCTCTGCGCAGCGGCCGCGTATTTCTCGAAAGGCACCAAGTCGTCGCGATTGGCGCCGAGCTTGACGCATAGGTCGATCACGAAGTTGTAGACGGCACGGGAGGCCTCAAGGTCGCGATGTACCGCATCCTTTATGTCGATAGCGCCATCTTTGGTGACACAGCGGTAATTGCCCGTCAGCAGCATTGCCCATTTCGCAAGCGGCACGAAGATGGAATCGTGCACCTTGAGCTTCACCGGCAATTCGATCTTGCCGTCACCGGTGTCGAACCGCACCGCCTCGATGTCATCCTGCAACCGGCGGAGAATGGCAGTGTGCTGTTCGGAATCGAAACGCGCCACCTTGAAGTTGGTGGGCAGCGTGACTTGCAGCACGTTGACCTTTTCATTCGGGGGGCGGATCGCTTGCGGGTCCGGGCTGCATAAGGTCAAGAGCGGGGGATCGAAGCTGTCCCAGACGGTGGGATCGGTATAGGCGGATTTCAGGGTTTCGGTGTTCAGCCCCGGGATGCGCTTGAGGTAAGTCAGCGGCGGCATGTTCATGATCGACATACAAGGCACCTTAGACCTGCCCACCGCGTCCAGCAGTTGGCGCACGCCAGGAGAGCGATATTGCGGCT
>VAZQ01000378.1:1347-1994 GCA_005883115.1 Alphaproteobacteria bacterium
GCCGCCAGCAGAGACTTTGCCTGGAAGCTGGCGCGAATCGATCTCGATGGGTTCGTTGCGTCCCTTGACCGGCAAGCGCACGCGAAAACCCTCGGCGTTGATCAAGTCCGCTTCTGCGGGCAGGCAGACCAGCTTCGCCTGATGGCCCCCGAACAACAGCTTGGAGGCGAGGAGAGAGCCGTAGGACGCCCCCATGATCAAGATGTTGTAAGTCCCCGGCATCGCGAACCTCCACTGCGTTGGCTGACGAAGGAGAGCGTTCATCCTTCTCGCGCCGGCAATGCTATTCGGCTCGGCATCGCCATGCAATCCGGCTCGCCGCGGCGCTATTAAGCGGCGTGGAGTTCGTCCCCGGGGCGCAATCGAGCCTAGTGGGGACGTGCCGCCGAGGTCCGCCAAGCCGCGAAGGAATTCGCAATTCCATCTTGGGATGACTGTCGGCGCAGCAACGTCTTCGGTCGGCTCACTCTTGCATGGGAGCGAGCCGACCGGCAGTAGGCTTAGATCCGTTCGCGTGCGGGATGTTACGAGGTTCCGCCGCTCCCGAACGTGCCGCCTGTCGGCGGCCAGGAGGGCGGGGTGTAAGAGGGCGCCGGAGCCGCCGCGGGAGCGGGCTTTGGAGCGGCCTTGGCCTTCGGCTTCGCTTT
>VAZQ01000379.1:0-455 GCA_005883115.1 Alphaproteobacteria bacterium
GTGTGGACGACCGGGATCACTGTGCCCGCAGCGATCTGCATCATGCAGCCGAGGTTGCCGGCAGCGATCACGTCGGGCTTGAGCTTTTCGATATTGCCGACTTTGCGCTCGCGCAACCTCCTCGCAAGCTCCGGCTGGAGAATATTGTAGGTGCCGGCCGAACCACAGCACAGATGTCCTTCCGGTACATCTTTCACGACGAACCCCATCTTGCAAAGCAATTCTTTCGGAGCGGCTACAATTTTCTGACCGTGCTGAAGCGAGCAGGCCGAGTGGTAGGCGACGACGAGCCCGCCGGCAGTGCGCTGGGGTAGCAATTCGAGCCCGCTCAGGTACTCGCTGATGTCCCTGGCGAGCCGCGATACGCGAATTGCCTTGTTCGCGTAGGCGCGGTCGGTACGCAGCACGTACCCATAGTCCTTCACCGTGGTGCCGCAGCCCGATGCGGTGACCAG
>VAZQ01000379.1:465-11195 GCA_005883115.1 Alphaproteobacteria bacterium
AGGATGGCATCGAGGTCATCGATCTCGGCAGTCAAGGCATCAATCTGGCGGCGCGCGGCCGAGAGTGCCTCCTGCTCTCGGCCCATATGATGGACCAGCGAGCCGCAGCAACCCTCGTCAGCCACCACCACTTCGATGCCATGGCGAGTGAGAACCCGGATGGCTGCCGCATTGATCGAGGGAGCAATCACCGGGCTGACGCAACCGGTCAGCAGCGCCACGCGGCCGTGGCGGGGACCGACGGGCGGAAACCGGCGCCTGCCGGCCGGCGTCGCCGGCAATCGGGCTGGTGCCAATTGCAACATGGCCGCGACCGGCGCGAGTCCGAGCGCCGCAAGCAGACCGGCAAACGGCTTGCCCAGCCGGGCCGCTCCGATCGCCCGGGCCAACAGACGATTGTTCGGCAGCACGCGGGCAATCAGGGCACGCAGCAAACGATCGACGCGGGGCCGCGCATAAGTGGCCTCGATATGGGCGCGGGCGTGATCGACGAGGTGCATGTAATGCACCCCCGAGGGGCAGGTCGTCATGCAGGCGAGACACGAGAGACAGCGGTCGATGTGCTTGACGACCTCGGAAGTCGCGGGCCGGTCCTTCTCCAGCATCTCCTTGATCAGGTAAATACGCCCGCGTGGCGAATCGAGCTCGTCACCGAGTAGCACGTAGGTAGGGCAGGTCGCGGTACAAAACCCGCAGTGGACACAGCTGCGCAGGATACGGTCGGCCTCCGCGATATTCGGGTCCGCGAGCTGCGCGAGGGTAAAGCTGGTCTGCATCGGATCACACCCCGGCCCACATCCGGCCCGGATTGAGCACGCCCCTTGGATCAAAGCTGTCCTTGACGCGTTTGGTCAACGCGGCAACTGACGGATCCTGCGGCGGGAAGACCTCGATCGCAGCGCGCACCGAGGGCGGCGCACGGATCAACGTCGCATGCCCTCCGGTGGCCGCCACCGCGCCGCGGATGAGCGCCGCCCCCGCATCATGGCTGGGATCAAGGGCGAGCCAGATAAGCCCGCCCGCCCAGTCGTAAAAGATGTGCACGTGCGCGGCGTTTGCAATGATGGCGGCGAACTCGGCGCCGCGGCTGGGTGCGGTCGATACGCGCCAGAGCGCTCGCTCATCTTCCAGCGCAGGAGGAGCAGGTCCCTCGGCCGCAAACGGCGCAACATCGCGTATCGCAGCCCAGAACCTGCGTGAGATCGTCTCATCGGTGCTGGCGAGCTCACCGAAGGGTCGCATCAGCGCCTCGAGCATGCGCATGCGCTCGGCGACCGAGGGCGAAAAGCCTTCAAGGCGCAACGCCGTGATCGCGCCGCCGGCGATCTCGCCCGCCGGCACGCGGACGGCGACCTCAGCGGGCAAGTGCGCGGCCCCCGAGACGTCGCACGAGGAACCCATGGCCGCCGTCATCGCTGTGATCGCCTGCCCCGGTTCGAGACCGCGGATCAATAGCGTTTGTTCGGTCTCGGGTCGGGGCAACACTTTGATTGTTAGCTCGGTCATCACGGCAAGCGTGCCCCAGGAGCCCGCCATCAACTTGCACAGGTCGTAGCCGGTGACGTTCTTCACCACCCGACCGCCGGATTTGAAAGTTTCGCCACGGCCGGATACCGCGCAAACGCCCAAGAAATGGTCGCGTGCGGCACCCGACTTGATCCGTCGCGGCCCGGAAACATTGGCCGCCAGCGCACCGCCGATCGTGCCGGGCCCGGCGGCGCCGCCGAAGATGGCGGCGCAGTTCATCGGCTCGAAGGCGAGCTGCTGGTCCTTGGCGGCGAGAAGAGCTTCGATCTCAGCGAGAGGCGTGCCGGCTTTCGCCGATAGCACTAGCTCCTGCGGTTCGTAGAGGGTCACGCCGCTGAGTGTGGAGAGATCAAGCGTGAGGTCGCTTTGCGCCGGGCGGCCGATTGCGCGCTTGGAGCCGTGGCCCACGATTTCCATCGTCTTGCCCTCGGCCAGAGCCGATTGCACCGCGGCCTCGACGTCTTTGGCATCGCGCGGTCGTAGCGTGTCGGACATCGGCAGGTCAGAATCTCGGAATATCCGGAAATGCGACCCGGCCGGCGTGAACATGCATGCGACCAAGCTCGGCGCAGCGGTGCAGCGTCGGAAATACCTTACCGGGATTGAGCAGACCCTTGTCGTCGAATGCGCATTTGATCCGTTGCTGCTGATTGAGATCCGCCTCGGAGAACATTACCGGCATGAGGTCGCGTTTCTCCACACCTACGCCATGCTCGCCAGTGAGTACGCCGCCTACCTCGACGCAAAGTCTGAGAATATCTGCGCCAAACTTTTCAGTGCGCTCGAGCTCGCCCGGCCTGTTCGCGTCATAGAGAATCAGCGGATGAAGGTTGCCATCCCCGGCGTGGAACACATTGGCAACGGCAAGCCCATAAGTCTCGGACAATTCGCGCATGCGTTTGAGGACCTGCGGCAGCCGCGCCCGCGGGATTGTGCCGTCCATGCAATAATAGTCGGGCGAGATGCGACCGACTGCCGGGAAGGCCGCCTTGCGCCCGGCCCAGAACAGAAGCCGCTCCTCTTCGGAGCGCGAGGCGCGGCAAGTCACGGCGCGGCAGGAGTGTGCGATCACCTCAAGGCGCATGATGAGATGATCGACCTCCGCACGCGGACCGTCGACCTCGACGATCAATAGCGCATCGACGTCGAGCGGGTATCCGGCGTGGACGAACTCCTCGGCTGCACGAATCGCCGGACGATCCATCATCTCCATGCCGGCGGGGATGATGCCAGCACCGATGACCTTGCCCACGCACTCCCCGGCATCCTCGGACGAGGCAAAGCCGATAAGTACCGTGCGCGCGCCATCCGGCTTCTTGAGGATGCGCACAGTGATCTCGGTAACGATGCCGAGCAGCCCCTCCGAACCGGTAACAACGCCTAGAAGATCGTAGCCCCCGGCGTCGAGGTGCTTGCCGCCGAGCCGCACGACCTCTTCATGCCGTATTTGAGGCAGTGCACGCCGCCCGAATTCTCCGCCACATTGCCGCCGATCGTGCAGGCGATTTGCGAGGAGGGATCGGGCGCATAGTAAAAGCCGGCGTGCTCGACTGCTTGCGTGACGGCGAGATTGGTCACGCCCGGTTCGACGACGGCGAGGCGGTTAGCGAAATCGATCTCGCGGATACGATTGAACTTGGCCATGCCGAGAAGCACGCCATCGGAAAGGGGCAGCGCGCCGCCCGAAAGCGAGGTACCGGCCCCCCGCGGCACCACCTTGATCCCCTCGGCGTGGCAAAATGCAAGGATCCGGCTTACCTGCTGCGTGGTCTCCGGCAGAACGACGACCATGGGCAGCTGACGATAGGCGGTCAGTCCGTCCGTCTCATAGGGCCGCATCTCCCGCTCGGCCGCGATCACTCCCTCACCCGGCACAATGTCGCGAAGCGCCGCCACGATGCGCTCGCGACGGGCGAGCACGGTTTGGTCCGGCAGGGGCATCGCTACCGACACGCAGGCGCTCCTTTCTGGCACGCGCGGGCGTCCATCGTGACCCCCCTCGTTACGCCATGTTTACAGCAACGCCGCCTGAAAAGACTCTGTTCCGATGAAGCGGCGCGCGCATCAGGGCAACCGGAGCCATTGTCCCTTTGGGACGTTGACAGTGCAAGCTATTGACGTCATTCGACGGCGCGGGGATGCGATCGCAAGTCGGCTTGAGCCGACTTGCGTCTTTATGAGGGTTGATTTTTCGAGCCGGCGACCCTCCGGGCGTGGCACCGATCGGAGCAAGCTGATCTGGCTCAAGAGGAGAGAATGATGAGGATATGGGTGATTGCTGGCATGCTTCTCGCAGGTTCGAGCGGGGCCGCGTTGGCACAGGATGCCGCTGCCGGTGAGCAAGTTTTTCGTCGTTTGTGCTCTCCCTGCCACGACGTTGGACCGGAGGCCAAAACCAAGCTCGGGCCTCCGCTCAACGGGATTGAGGGCCGCAAGGCCGGCACGTTCGAGGGCTTCAATTATTCAGAGTCCAACAAATCCTCCGGCATCGTGTGGAGCGCAGAGAGCTTCGACAAATATATCCGCGCGCCGATGCAAGAAATGCCGGGTACCCGTATGGCCTTCGTTGGCATCAAAAATGAGAAGGACATCACAGATTTATGGGCCTATCTCAAGCAATTCGGACCCGACGGGGCGAAGAAGTAGGCAACAGCGAGCACAATGGCTCCCCGCTGGAGGCAATGCGCTAATACACCAAGCAAGGAGCCGTAGACTTCATCCGCGTTGCAACGCAGCCGAGCCGGCTTAGACTTGCATCAGATTTGGCACAAGCTGCCGCGCAAGTGCCGCAGCCCAGCGTGCCCGGTCGGGAGGTCGAACTATGCTCAAGGACGTCGTCGTCAATCTTTCGGGTCGGGGGCCGCGCGACTTCGCGGCCGAGTATGCCATTTCGATTGCTGCAACATTCGCTGCGCATATCACGGGCATCTCGTTCGTCTATGAGCCCGTGATTCCCGACGGCACGCTCGGCGGCGTGCCCGTCGATTTGATCGAGCTTCAGCGCGCCGAAAACAGCAAGGCTGCCAATGAAGCGCTCAGCCGCTTCGATGCGGCGGTGAAAAAGGCGGGAATTTCCGCGGAAACGCGGATGCTCGATGCGACCTTTGGCGGCGCTGCTACCCGCTTCGCCCAGATCGCCCGCCGCTTCGACCTCGCCGTCGTTAGTCAGGCGCAGCGCGAGCGCGGAGCATCCGACGAACTCGTGATTGAAGGAGCGCTCTTCGAGTCCGGACGTCCCGTTGTCGTGGTGCCTTACATCCAAAGGCGGGGACTAACGCTTGAGCGCGTGCTCGCGTGCTGGGATGGTAGCCGCACTGCGGCGCGGGCGATCGGCGATGCCATGCCTTTTCTCGAGCGCGCGAAAGCCGTGGACATCGTGATCGTCGCCGAAGAACGCAAAAGCGAGGAGATGACTGGCGCGAACATGAGCGCGCATCTCGCGCGGCACGGCGTCACCGCCAGCATCAAGCGCATGGCCAAGGGCGACATTGGGATCGAAGATGTCCTGTTGTCCTATGCCGCCGATAGCGGGGCGGATTTCATGGTGATGGGCGGTTACGGCCATTCCCGCCTGCGTGAGTTCATTCTCGGCGGCGTGACACGCGGCATTCTTGCCTCCATGACCGTGCCGGTCCTGATGTCGCATTGAGCGACCGGGCCGCCGCAACGTCTTGAATAAAAAATCGTTTTCGCGAGGAGGAACTTCGCTTTCCGAGCCGCGTTATCTGCCCGCTTTTCCTTCGGTGCTTTTGTCCCTCCGCGCGTCAACCGTTGCTGGCTCAATTCGGTGGTTGGCTCAATGGATTATGTCCTCGCAGCTCGACCCAAGACGCCAACCACGCGAATGGCCGGTGCATTCACGTTTGGCATCGAAGAGGAGTATTTCCTGGTCGATGCCGAGACGAACTCCCTCGTACGCAAAATGCCGCAGACGTTCCTGGAAGCCGCCAATGCTGCCGCCGCCGGCCGCATCTCGCCGGAGTTCTTGCAGCCGCAGATCGAGGTGATCTCCTCGCCTCACGACAACATGGCCGACGCGCGGGCTGAATTGCGCGACCTGCGGCGGACCATCTCGGCGGTGGCTGGCGAACACGGGCTCGCTATCCTTGCCGCCGGGACCCATCCAACGGCCACTTGGCGCAAGGCGCGGCAGACCGAGAAAGAACGCTACCACAACGTCATGCACGACCTGCAGATGATCGGGCAACGCGACCTGGTCTGCGGGCTGCATGTCCACGTCGAGCTGCCCGATCCTGACGATCGGGTCGACTTAATGTGCCGAATGTTGCCCTATGTGCCATTATTTCTTGCGCTGTCGACCTCCTCACCCTTCTGGCAATCGCGACGCACGGGGCTCAAGAGCTATCGGCTCGCCGCTTACGACGAGCTGCCGCGCACCGGTGTACCGGAGCTGTTCCGCACCCGAGAAGAGTTCGACGCCTATGTGACGGCGCTAGTGCGCGCCGGCGTTATCGAGGATTCGAGCTACATCTGGTGGGCGATTCGGCCATCGCTCCTCAACCCCACGCTAGAATTGCGCGCACCCGATTCCTGCACGCTTGTGGAGGATTCGATCGCCATCGCTGCACTCTATCGCACGCTTGTGCGTCACCTCTATCTCAATCCCTGGCGCAACTCCGATCTGAGCCCGGTGGGCCGCGCCATTATCGTCGAGAACAAGTGGCAAGCGCAGCGACATGGTGTGCATGCGATCTTCGCGGCCGAGGATGGCGCATTGACTGTCGCCGAGACGCTCGAACGCGTGATCTACGACACCGCGGCGGACGCAGACGCGTTGGGCTGCTCCGCCGAGATCAACCGGTGCCGCACCATTGTCAGCTCCGGCACATCCGCCGACGCGCAACTTGCGCTGTTCACCGCGCACCGGCGAAATGGGAGTCGCGGCGCAGCCCTGCGTGCGGTCGCCGATTGGATTGCAGCCGCAACGCTGCATTAATGTCGGGAAACGCCTGCCCGCACCGCGAACAAATGACGGTCGGCGATTAGGGCCTCGCGGCCCTGCTACGAGTCGCCACCACTTGGCTCGGGAAACTCCGTCTGCACCACCAGACCGCGAGCGCGTGCGTCGACGACGCCGAGCGCGCGCAAAGCAAAGAGGGTCAGCATCTGAACGCGCGCGCGCGCTTGGCCGGGATCCGCGGGGACGGCCGGGGCACAGGTGCCGATCAAACCCTCCATCATCGTACCCACGAGCGCCGGCGCAGCCAGCGCGGCGTCCTGCTCGGGCAGGCGGCCGGCCTCGAGGGCGCTCCGGATCAGTTTTTCAAATTCGGCGGCAAGCACGTGGCGGTAGCAGAGGCGTGCGCGGTCGACCTCGGCCTCGACGGGCTCGCACATGAGGGCAAAGGCAAGCCGACGCTGCGCAAGCGCGCGCGCCGCAAACGTGGTGATCGCGGCCGCTAACGCCGAGAGCGGCCCGGGCGCCGCCTTGGCCGCCGCTTCGAGCACAGCTCTCTCCCGCTCAGCGAGTGCCGCGACGAGCGCCGCCACAAGCTCGGCTTTAGAAGGAAAGTAGCGATAAACCGTCCCGGTGGCGATCCCGGCTCGTTCCGCAACCGGCACGATCTGCAGCGCTGCCATGCCTCCCTCCGTCGCGATCTCGCGGGCCGCCGCCATGATCGCGTCATGGCGGGCGGCGAGTTTGCGGACCACGTTTTCCGTTCGGCGGTACGGCATCGCGAATCTCGGCCGTAACGAATGAAGGATGATTCATGCTGGGGCAACTGCCCCGTTGCACGAAGCCGGACAAGCAGAGTTACAGAAGATCGGAAGCGACGCAGATTACTGGCCGGCTTGGGCCTTCTCCCGCGTCGCGGAGAGCGACATGGTCGGTGTCAGCGCCTCGGGATCGACCTTGAGGTGCAGGACCGCCGGCTTGCCTGAGTTTTGCGCTGCTTCGAATGCAGAAAAGAAGTCCGCAGTCCTCATCACTGTTGCGCCGTAGCCGCCGAATGCGCGGGCGTAGGCAGCAAAGTCCGGGTTTTTGAGGCCGGTCGCCACCACCCGTCCCGGATAGTGGCGCTCCTGGTGCATGCGGATGGTGCCGTACATGCCGTTATCGACGACAATAACGATCACCGGCAGATCGTATTGCACGGCGGTCGCGAATTCCTGGCCCGTCATCAGGAAATCGCCGTCGCCGGCAAAGGCGATGACCGTCCGCTCCGGCGCCAAACGCTTCATTCCGATCGCCGCAGGGACGCCATAGCCCATCGAGCCCGAGATCGGCGCGAGCTGCGTTCCATAGCGCCGGTAGCGCGCGTAGCGGTGTACCCAGATGGAGAAATTACCGGCGCCGTTGCAGATCACCGCATCGGGGGGAAGCTTTTCGCGCAGGCCCACGATGATCTCGCCGAGGTTGACAGGTCCGGGAACCGGAGTGGGCTTATCGGTCCAGGCGAGGAAGTCGGCGTGGGCAGTCGGCGTCTCTTTGCGCCACTTGAGCTCCTTTGGCGGTTCTAGTCCTTCCAAGGCGGCAGCAAAGGCGGTCGGCGTGGCGTTGATCGCCAGATTTGGCCGGTACACCCGTCCGAGTTCTTCGATCCCAGGAAAGATGTGCACGAGGGTTTGGCGCGGCGCCGGAATGTCGAGAAGGGTGTAACCCTGGGAGGGCATTTCGCCGAGCCGCCCACCAACGAGCAGGATGAGGTCGGCCTCCTTCACGCGCGCGAGAAGCTTCGGATTTGGTCCGATGCCGAGGTCGCCCGCATAGGAGGGGTGCGCGGGGTCGATGAGATGGGCGCGGCGGAACGTGGTCGCGACGGGCAGCGCGAAGCGCTCGGCGAAACGACCCACCGCTGCGCACGCAGAGGGCGACCACCGGCTGCCACCCAGCAGCATGATCGGCCGATCGGCCGCCGCAAGAAGCTTCTGCAGGCGGACCATGTCGCTGGCGCCGGGCCAGATCTCGACGGGCTCGAAGGTGGGTGCGTCGGCGACGGCGAGGCGCTCGAGCAGCATGTCCTCGGGCAGTGCGATCACGACCGGCCCCGGCCGCCCCCCGGCGGCGATGTAGAAGGCGCGCGAAATGAGCTCGGGGATGCGGGCGGCATCGTCGATCTGCGTCGCCCACTTGGCGATCGATCCGAACACGGCGCGGTAATCGAGTTCCTGGAAGGCCTCGCGCTCGCCCATCTCGCGCCCAATCTGCCCGACAAACAAAATGAGCGGTGTGGAATCCTGTCGCGCAATGTGCAGCCCTGCCGCCGCATTGGTAGCGCCGGGCCCGCGCGTGACGAAGCAGATGCCTGGCCGCCCGGTTGCCTTGCCGCAGGCTTCCGCCATGATGGCAGCGCCACTCTCGTGACGACAAACCGTAATCGCGATATCGCGGTCGTAAAACGCATCGAGGGCCGCGATATAGCTCTCGCCGGGTACGCAGAATACGTGCCTCGCACCGTGGATGACGAGCTGATCGACCAGAATTTCGGCCGCCGTCCTCGTATGTTCATTGGCGCGCATCACGCGTCTCCCATGATCCTGCCGCCCGCTCCCGAGCATGCAGCAAGCGCCCACGGCGGGCAAATCGCGATGCCAGCCCGAGGCGACGGGAATTGCTCGAGACCGAGCGAGCGAGCCGGCTGCGCTTGAGCACGTGCGGCAATTGCGTCATGACGGGCCGCGGTCGGACGCAGGAGCAGTCGGAAATAGGATTGGCATGCTGAGCGGCTCAACTGACGGTGACATCGGACGCGGACAACACCGTGCTACGGCCCTGCCGATAGCGGAGCAGCGGTGTCGAGCATGAGCGAGGGCGAGTGCCAGGAGAAGGTGTTTGCGTTCCTTGCCGACCAGGCAACGCATGGGGGCAGTGCGGTCAAGCGCGTCGACACGCACGCGGCCTCGGTGTTTCTAACTGGCGAGCGCGCCCTGAAAGTCAAGCGCGCCGTGCGCTTCCCATTCCTTGATTATTCGACGCTTGCCAAGCGCAAGGCCGCCTGCGAGGCAGAGCTTGCGATCAATCGATCATTCGCGCCCGACATCTACCTCCGCGTGGTGGCCATCACGCGCGAGAGCGACGACCGGCTCAAGCTCGACGGAGCCGGCACGGCCGTGGAATGGGCGCTCGAAATGCGCCGCTTCGACGAGAACGCGACGCTCGATCGCCTGGCAGAGGCGGGAAAGATTGATGCGACGCTCGCCGATGCGCTCGGTCACGCGGTGGCGGCACTTCACGCCCACGCCGGCGCGGTCGAGGCCGAGCCATGGATCGCGGCGCTTGGCGAATATATCGAGCAAAACGGCGCCGCATTCCGCGGGCGACCCGATCTTTTTTCCACAGCGGAGGCCGAGAGTCTGGCGAAGCGGAGCCGCGCTGCCCATGCCCGCCTTCGCCCGCTCCTTCTCGCGCGTGGCGAACGAAGCTTGGTTCGGCGCCTTCACGGCGACCTGCATCTCGGCAATATCGTCCTCCTCGGCGGGCGGCCAGTTCCGTTCGATGCGATAGAGTTCAGCCCGCTGATCGCCTCGGGGGACGTGCTTTACGATCTAGCCTTCCTGCTGATGGATTTGGTCGAGCGCGGCCTCAGGCTTGCGGCCAATATCGTCCTCAATCGCTATCTCGCCGAAACCGACCGCATCGAGGACCTCGATGGGCTCGCAACCCTCCCGCTGTTCCTGTCGATCCGCGCGGCGATCCGGGCAAAGGTAACGGCGGCACGGCTTGAGCATGCCGCATCTGATGAGAGGGCCGAGATCGCGCACGGCGCGCGGGCGTATTTCGATCTCGCACGGCGTGTCATTGAACCGACCCCTGCCCGCCTTGTTGCAGTCGGAGGACTCTCCGGCACAGGCAAGTCAGCTCTCGCCGGCGCGCTCGCGCCGGAACTGGCGCCGGCACCGGGCGCGGTGGTGCTGCGCTCCGATGTCGAGCGCAAGACTGTTTTCGGCAGGCAGGAGGACGAAAAGCTGCCGCAAGACGCGTATTCGCCGCGAATGACCGCCCGGGTCTACGCCGCCATCATCGACAAGGCGCGCCGCGCGGTCGCAGCCGGCCACTCGGCAATCGTCGACGCGGTGTTCGCGACCCCGCCGGAGCGCGCCGCAGTAGCAGCATCCGCCGAAATCCTCGGCGTGTCCTTCCATGGGCTCTTTCTCGAGACCGATCTCGTCACGCGCGTTGCCCGGCTCGCGAAGCGCAGCCGTGATGCCTCCGACGCGGATGCCGTCGTCGCCCGGCGCCA
>VAZQ01000379.1:11287-14859 GCA_005883115.1 Alphaproteobacteria bacterium
AATGAGAATCAGCAACGGCGCACCGCGAAGGTCAGGCCATGTCTGCGCAGGTGTGACGATCGGCGACGTGGAAGAGATGCGCTAGCAATCATGGCCGTCGATTCGCGCAACATCGCCCTACCCATCGCCGGCTTCTGTACGTTCCTCAACCTCTATTCGCCACAGGCGCTGTTGCCGACATTGTCCCGCGAGTTCGGAGTCGGGGTCGCCGAGATCAGCACCATTATGACCGCGAGCACGCTTGCCATCGCGTTGACCGCGCCCTTCACTGGCGCTGTTGCAGACGTTCTGGGGAGGAAGCGCGTCATCACCGCGGCGATGTTGGCGGTGGTCATGCCCATGATCGGCGCAGCGTCCGCGCCGGACGTGCAAGCCCTCGTCGTTTGGCGCTTCGTTCAGGGGCTGCTGCTGCCGCCGATCTTCGCGGTCACCGTCGCCTACATTGGCGACGAGTGGCCGCCAGCGCAGGTGGCAGGTATCGCCGGCATCTACATCGCGGGATCGAGCCTGGGCGGATTCTCCGGCCGCTTTGTTCCCGGTGTGCTCGGTGATCTGTTCGGCTGGCGCGCTGCTTTCTTGGCACTCGCGGGGCTCTCATTGGTAGGCGCGATCATGGTCGGGCTCCTGTTGCCCCGCGAAAAGCGGTTCGTTCGCTCGCACGGACTCTCCGGTAGATGCCGGCGATACCCGCCACCTGCGCTGGCGGCCACTCGTCGCCACTTATGGCATCGGCTTCGGCGTGCTCTTCAATTTCATCGCGGTGTTCACGTATGTGAGCTTCCATCTTGCCGCGCCGCCCTACCATTTTTCCTCCACCCTGCTCGGCCTAATTTTCGTGACCTATCTGTGCGGCACTGTGATCGCGCCAATGACCGGCTGGGTGATGGCACGCCTCGGGCGTCGCCGCTTCCTCCTTGCCGTCATTGCCGCGTGGGCCGGCGGCGCGCTGCTCATGCTCCTCGCACCAATTGCCGCGATTATCGCGGGGCTCATGTTTTGTGCGGGGTGCGGCATGCTGTGCCAGACGATCTCGACCGGCTACGTGACTGAGATCGCCAGAGAAGGACGCTCGTCTGCCGTCGGTCTTTACGTGACCTCGTTTTATGCGGGCGGCAGCATGGGCGCGTTTCTGCCGGGGCTGGCGTGGGACTGGGGCGAATGGCCGGCAGCGATCGCCATGGTACTGGCCATGCTGGCGGCAATGGCGTTGATTGCAACCGTCGCGTACCGAGGCGCGACGCCGTAGGGTTTGCTTTCATCAGCTTCAGGGGCAGGCGAATGACTGTACCGACACGAAACCAGCTCGATTTTCTGCAATCAATCGACACCCCCACGGTATGCAACCTGATCGAGATCGTTGCGCCGGAGCGCCGCGGTTTTGGCTACACCGTCAAGCACCTCCATTGCCCGTTTCCCGAACTCCCGCCCATTGTCGGCTTCGCCAAGACAGTGACGTTCAAGGCGAAGGACGCGGTACCGCTCGGACAGGGCAGCTATATGCAGAAGCGGCTCGATTACCTCGATTATGTCGCAGGTCCGCCGCAGGCCAGCATCATGGTGATGGAGGACCTCGATGGCGAGCATGTCGGCTATGGCGCATTCTGGGGCGAGGTGCAGTCGAACGTGCACAAGGCGCTCGGTTGCCTCGGCGTGGTCACCAACGGATCGGTGCGCGACATTCCGATGATCGCGCCAGGCTTCCAGATGCTAGCCGGCTCGATCGTTCCCTCGCACGCCTATGTCCACGTCGTGGACTTTGGAGTCGACGTCACCGTGCACGGCATGGCGGTCAAGAGCGGCGATCTCATCCACGCAGACCGCCATGGCGCGGTGGTCGTCCCAACCGACAAAATCGAGTCCATGCAGGCGGCGCTCGAGGGGATTGCCGCGCGCGAAGCAAAGATCATTGCGGCGGCGAAAGCGGGAGGCGACGTCGCGGCGATCAAGGCAGCGATGAAGGGGTAGGCCGGCGAGGAGCAGCCCAATCGGCGCGGCACGGGAGGAGGTGCACTATGGACACGCGCGACGAACTCAGCGTTTGGCACGCTCTATATCACCTGGAGGCGCGATATTGGCACGAAGTCGATTGCAATGGCGGTCGGCGCGCACACGAATTTTATGCAGCGGACGGCGTAATGTCGGTCGGCCACAACCGGTTCGAAGGCCGTGATAAAATCCGAGAATTTTATGCTTGGCGTGAACGCCAGGCCCTTACCGCTATCAGCAGCGTAAAAACCACGCGGCACCTGATCAATAATCTGTTCCTCGAATCGAGCGACGGAACGCGCGCGAAGGCATTGGGGATTGTCAGTTTCTACGGGGCCGCCGTGCGCCCGCCGGCGCCACAAACCAAGCCGCCGATGCTAATCGCGGACTTGATCAGCGAATGCGTGCTGGACACACAGAGCGGCTGGCAATTCAAATCGCACACGCTCCAGCCGGTGTTCATGAGTCACGAGGCGCCGCCCTCGATTGCGGTCGACACCCGCCGGTAGGTGTTGCTGATCGCCCGCCGATGAAGGCGTATGCGGAACCGCCGTGAAAGGCCTCAAGCCTGCGGCTGCGGTTCGAGCCCGCCCGTCTCGGGGCGCGGCCGCGGTTTACCGGCGGGAGGCACGGCCGAACCACGGGGGGTTGCAGGCTCGATCACGGATTCGCGCGACGGCCGCTTGCCGGCGAGCAGATCCTTAATCTCGTCGCCGGTCAGCGTCTCGAACTCGAGCAGCGCCTTGGCCAGTGCTTCGAGATGCTTCTCCTCGAGAATTCGCTGCGCCTCGGCAAAGCCCGCCTCGACCAAGCGCTTGATCTCGCCATCGATCTTGCGGCTCGTCTCTTCCGACACGTTCTGCTGGCGCGCTACCTGGTAACCCAGAAACACCTCGTCTTGGTTCTCGCCATAAGCGACCGTGCCGAGCGTCTCCGACAGACCCCAGCGCGTCACCATCATGCGTGCAAGCTTGGTCGCCTGCTCGATGTCGGAAGCGGCACCTGAGGTCACCTTTTGCCTGCCGAACACCAGTTCCTCGGCCACGCGCCCACCCATCATGATAGCCAACCGCGAAGTCATCTGCTCGAGGCTCATGGAGAGCTTGTCGCGCTCAGGTAGCTGCATGACCATGCCCAACGCGCGGCCGCGCGGAATGATAGTCGCCTTGTGCACCGGATCGGTCGCCTGCACGTTGAGTGCAACGATGGCGTGGCCGCCCTCGTGATAGGCGGTCAGCAGCTTTTCCTCCTCGGTCATCACCAGCGATTTGCGCTCCGCCCCCATCATGACTTTGTCTTTGGCGTCCTCGAACTCGACCTGCGTAACCATGCGCTTGTTGCGCCGCGCCGCCATCAAGGCCGCCTCGTTGACCAGATTCATGAGATCGGCACCGGAAAAACCCGGTGTGCCGCGTGCCGTGGTCTTCAGATTAACATCCGGCGCCAGCGGAACCTTGCGCACGTGCACTTTCAGAATCTGCTCGCGGCCGACCACGTCCGGGTTGGGCACGATGACTTGGCGATCAAAGCGGCCAGGGCGCAGCAGTGCCGGGTCGAGCACATCGGGACGGTTCGTCGCGGCGATG
>VAZQ01000379.1:14896-20091 GCA_005883115.1 Alphaproteobacteria bacterium
GAACCCATCCATCTCGACGAGGAGCTGATTGAGGGTCTGCTCGCGTTCGTCGTTGCCGCCGCCGAGCCCGGCGCCGCGGTGCCGGCCCACGGCATCGATTTCGTCGATGAAGATGATGCAGGGGGCGTTCTTCTTGGCTTGCTCGAACATGTCGCGCACGCGCGAGGCACCCACGCCGACGAACATCTCGACGAAGTCCGAGCCGGATATGGTGAAGAACGGCACGTTGGCCTCGCCGGCGATCGCGCGCGCGAGCAGGGTCTTGCCGGTTCCGGGTGGACCAACCAGCAGCACGCCGCGCGGAATGCGCCCGCCAAGCCGCTGGAATTTGCCGGGGTCGCGCAGGAACTCGACGATCTCCTGTAGATCTTGCTTTGCCTCATCGACCCCGGCGACGTCCTCGAAGGTGACGCGGCCGTGGGCCTCCGTGAGAAGCTTGGCACGGCTTTTGCCGAAGCCAAGCGCCTTACCACCCGCCCCTTGCATCTGGCGCGAGAGGAAAATCCACACCCCGATCAGCGCGATGAAGGGGAGCCACGAGACCAACAGCGACACGAACCAAGGCACGTCGTTCTGCTGCGGGCGGGCAGTGATCGACACGCCTTTGCCGTAGAGCCGCTGGATCAAGCTTGGATCACTGGGCGCGTAGGTCTGAAAGCTGCGCCCGTCGGTAAATGTGCCGTGGATTTCCGGGCCCTGGATCAAAACGTCGCGCACGCGACCCTGATCGACTTCATTCAACAGCTGCGAGAAGGAAATATCCTGCGACGTCGTGCGCTGGCCCGGATTCTGGAACAGGGTGAAGAGCGCTAGCAGCAAAAGAACGATGATCACCCAGAGGGCGAAGTTGCGCAGATTGGCGTTCATCCCGTGGTCCTTCACGGCCCGGTGCAGGGCCCGCAGCCGGTTCTACGGCAACTTATAGGCCGATTCACGGCCCTCCGGATAGAATACGAGACACAATCTATGTGCCGAACCGACCCGTGCCAAGGGAACGCGGTTAATTCCTGGGCCCCATTCTGCCGCGGGTTGCAGATGTCCGGCGGTGCCGTTTGCCTGCCATTACGGCAGGCGAGCGGCTCCTGCGCGGCGGCGCACGCTCGACCACAAGCTTGGAGCCGCTCAACGTTACCAGCGCTCCCCCCAGCGTACGGCGTAAACGAGAGGTCCTGCTTGCATGCACCTCGGCCAGCGCCTCGTATAGTACCTCGAGCTTGCCGAGCCGAATCAGCCCCTGCGCACCGGCGTGGGCGATCACGCGCCCGAGCAGGCGTAGTCCCACTTCCGCGGGCAGGCGGACTAATTCATCGGCATTGATGAGGGTTCGACGGTGATCGGCGCAAGAGCGACACAAGTTTTCCATCGCCTCGTCGACGGCCATTTCGATCGCGGCGTCCGCGCGACGAAGCCGGCCCGCAAGGCGCGACAGACTGCGTGCGCTTAGCCCCTCGCGCGCGAGGGAGGGCATCAGCTCGCGCAGGCGCGCACGGGTGAAGCGCGGATCGCGGTTGGATGGATCGTCGGCAAACGTGATTTTCACTCGCTCGAGCGTTGCAATGAGCCGCGCCTTCGGAACGTCGAGCAGCGGACGCACGAGAATGATCCCGTGTCGCGGCAGCGGCGACTCGCGCGCCATGGCGCTCAGTCCGGTGAGCCCGCTGCCGCGACTCAAGCGCAGCAGCACGGTTTCGGCCTGATCATCGAGCGTGTGTGCGGTGACAATGGCGCTAGCGTTCGCCGATCTGGCTGCGGCCGCCAGCAGTCCGTAACGCGCATCACGCGCCGCCTGCTGCAATCCGCTGGCGGGCTTCTTGCCTTCCCATCGCATGGTACGATGAGGCACGCCGAGCCGCCGCGCCAGGGCCTTCACCGCGCGCGCCTCGGCGGCGGATGTCCGCCGCAAACCATGGTCGACGGTGACCGCGAGCAGTTTCGGCCCCCGCTTCAATGCGCGTTGCCAGCGCGCCATGAGCAGCAGCAGCGCCGTGGAATCGGGACCGCCGGATACTGCCAGAACGACGGCGGAATGGCGGACGAGCGGTGCAAACAATGTCTTCGCCTCCGCTGCGGAGACGGGCGCCGCATCGTCAGCAACGGGCACGCTTCTGTTCTCGCTCGACCCCCTGCTTCACCCCTGCTGACGCGCGCGGAAATTTGCGCAGAACTTCGCCGAGCGATGCGCAGGCCGCCTCCTTCTCGCCAAGCGCAGCCAGCGATTGCCCAAGTCGCAGCAGCGCATCGGGCGCCTTGGCGATGGACTCGTATTTGGTGGAGACGTTGAGGAAAGCCTCCGCGGCGTCGCGAAAGCGCTGCCGCTGGAACATGCTTTCGCCAAGCCAATATGTGGCGTCGCCGACGAGCCGATCATCCGGGTACTTGCTCAAAAAACTGCGAAAGGCCTCTTCGGCCAGGGCATAGTCCTTCCGCAGCACATAGCCATGGGCGAGGTCATACTCATCGCGCGGCGTCTGCGAAGGCGCGAGCGTCGCGCCGCCGGCGACCGCGCTGCGTGCCGACTGCGGCACGGGCCCGCTGGGCGGGCCTACGGTCGCAAGATCAAGCGGCGCGCCACCCCCGCGTCCGCCGGGAACCCCGAACGGCTGCTCGCCCGCGTCGCCATTGACGCTCGGCGCCCCGGCGGGAGCGCCGAGCGAGCCGAGCGTGTGCGGCACACCGGGTGCATTCGGATTCTGCACGGGATCGAAGGCGTCGCCGCGCCTCGCAGGGCTTGCCGCGGGTGCCGAGGACGGATTCTGCGGTCGGACTTGCGCGCCCGGCCGTGGTGCGGCCTCCTCCTGCATGCGGCGGATTTGGCCCTCAAGTTGCTGGTTGCGAAATTGCAGTTGCTCGATGGTTCCAGTCAGCTGCCGGATCTGTGTTTCGAGGCGCTCAAGACGCAGCACGAGATCGGGACCCGACATTTGCGCCATGCGATCCGCTCCGGCAGGCGGCGGGCTGCGCTCGCCGCCCAGGCGCTCGCTTCCATTGAAAAGGCCGAACAAGCCAAATGGTCGCTCATTCTCTTGGGCCCGAGCCCCGCACACAGCCGCGATCAGCGTCATCAGGACGAGCGCGGATGCCAACGTCACATGGAACGTGAAGCGGGTCATGACTTTTGCGCTGTTGGAGCCCTGCAAACAGGATACGAATCCCTGCGTCCAAATTGTGACTGCGGGCCGTTAACAAAATCCACAATTCCTGCAAAGAGGGCGAGGTCCTGCGGCGGATTACTCCGCCGGCTTGCGCGCAGGCGCAGGGATCTTGCTGGCTTTGCGCCATTCCTCGAATCGCTGCACGACTGCGAAGAATGGCGGTACGAACAGCACCGCCAGGCAAGTCGATGCGAGCATGCCGGTGAACACGGTAATGCCAATGGACACGCGCGCGCTGGCGCCAGCGCCGCTTGCGAGCACGAGCGGCACGACACCGAGAATAAAGGCGAATGAGGTCATCACGATGGGACGGAAGCGCGCCCGCGCAGCCTCGCTCGCCGAATCCAGGATTGGTTTGCCCGCTGCACGCAGCTCGCGCGCGAATTCGACGATCAGGATTGCATTCTTTGCCGAGAGTGCCATTAGAAGAACGAGCCCGATCTGAACGTAAAGATTGTTGTTGAGCCCGCTCTCAGCCAGCGCGGAGAGCGCCACAACGGGCCCAATGAACGACAAGGGAACCGCAAGAATGACCGAGATCGGCGCGTACCAGCTTTCGTACTGCCCGGCGAGGACGAGATAGACTAGCAAGAGTGCCAGTCCGAATACGATATACATCTGACTACCCACCAGCTTCTCCTGATACGACATGGCGCTCCATTCGAAGCCAGTGCCGGCAGGAAGGGTGCGACGGGCAATCTCCTCCATCAGCGTCAGCGCTTGGCCGGACGAGACCCCCTGTGCCGGCAGGCCGATGATCGTCGCGCTTGGACGTAGATTATACAGGCTGATGAGGGACGGACCGACAGTCGGCGTGATCTTTACGAGCGTGCCCAGCGGGACCATTTGTCCATCCCTGTTGCGCACGAACATGTTCTCGATGTCCTCGAGCCGCACGCGGGATTGCGAGTCGGCCTGCACGTAGACCTGGAACACCCGGCCGAACTGATTGAACTGATTGACATAGGTCGATCCCAGATAACCGGCGAGCGCGGCAAAGACCTGATCGAGGGAGACCTGCAGCGCCTCCGTCTTCACCCGGTCCACTTCGAGCCTGTACTGCGGCACGCTCGAACGGAACGAGGCCAGCACCAGCTGCAGCGCCGACTGCGTCTTGGCGTTAGCGACGATCGCGTTGGTGACGCTCTGCAGCTTGGCCATGTCGAAGCTGCCGTCGCGCAGTTCGACCTGCATGGTGAAGCCGGCATCGTTACCGATGCCTTGGATCGGCGGAGGCGGCATCACCAGGATATCCGCGTCCTGGATAACGGCGAGATCTGCATTGAGCTTGTTGAAGAGCGACATGAGGTCTTCGCCCTCGCCGCGCTCGCTCCAATCCTTGAGGATGATATAGGACACGCCAGCGCTCGACAGCGTCGCGCTGTTGTCGAGCGCCGAGACTCCGGCAATGTTGACGACGCGCGCGCTCGAACACTTTGTCCAGGGCCTTTTGCGTCCGCTCAAGCGAGGCGCCATCGGGCAGCTGCACGAGCGCGATCATATAGCCTTGGTCCTCGATCGGCAGAAAACCCGTCGGCACCCGCGAGAACCAGTAGCCGGTAGCGGCGATGAGCGCGATCGCTGCGGCCGCCATCAAGCCGCTGCGCCAAACCATGCGAGCGATCAAGCTTCCATACCATCGCTCGACCCGCTCATAACCGCGATTGAAGGCGCGATAGACCACGTTGCGCTGCTGCGGCGGCACCGCCGGGCGCAGCCATAGCGCGCATTGCGTAGGCTTCAACGTGGCGGCATTGATGGCGCTGAGCAGCGCTGTTGCCGCGATCACCAGCGCGAACTGGGCATACATTCGGCCGGTCAAGCCGGGCAGAAACGCGGCCGGCAGGAATACCGACATCAGCACCAGCGTGATCCCGATGATCGGACCGAACAACTGACGCATAGCGGCGCTCGCCGCCTCGCGGCCCGACATGCCCTTCTCGACATTGTGGACGGCGCCTTCGACCACCACGATCGCATCGTCCACCACGATGCCAATCGCCAGCACGATCGCAAACAGGGTCGAGACATTGATGGTGAAGC
>VAZQ01000379.1:20137-22264 GCA_005883115.1 Alphaproteobacteria bacterium
ACCAGCATCGCGCGCCAGTCCTGCAGGAACACGAGGATGACAACGAGCACGAGGAACGCGGCTTCGTACAGTGTCTTGTACACCTCGTGAATCGACTGCTCGACGAACTTCGTGGTATCGAACGGAACCTCGGCGATGAGCCCCTGCGGGAACTCGCGCTCCAGCTCGCTCATTTTTTCGCGAACTTCGCTCGCTACATTGAGCGCGTTCGCACCGGGGGCCTGATAAATCGCCAGTCCCGCCGCCGGCTGACCATCAAGCGTGAACACCTGCGCGTAGGTCTGCGAGCCGAGCTCGACTTGGCCTACATCGCCGAGCCGCGTGATCTCGCCGGCACGGCCGGTCTTGACGATCACCTGCGCGAACTCGGCCGGATCGCTCAGTCTGCCGAAAACGTCAGGGGTATATTGGAAAGATTGACCGGAAGCCGCGGGCGGCGCGCCAATCTGACCCGCCGTGACCTGCGTGCTTTGCTGCTGCAGCGCCTGAATTATGTCCTGCGGCACTAGTCCGCGTGCCTGCATCTTGTTCGGATCGAGCCAGATGCGCATCGAATATTGGCCGGCGCCGAACACGACGACATTGCCCACACCCGGCAACCGGGCGATCTCGTCCTTGAGCTTGATGGTCGCGTAGTTGGCGAGGTAGAGGCTGTCGTAGCGCGAGTCGGGCGCCGTCAAGGTGACGATCTGCAGGATCGCCGTTGAATTCTTCTGCACGACGACCCCTTGCGACTGCACCGCCTGCGGCAGTGAGGAGAGCGCGCTCGACACCCGGTTCTGCACCAGCACCTGCGCCGTGTTGAGGTCGGCGCCGATCTTGAACGTCACCGTCAATGAATAGCTGCCATCCGCGCCGCTGTAGGACTGCATGTAGATCATGCCCTCGACGCCATTCACCTGCTGCTCGATTGGCAAGGCGACGGTGTCGACGACAGTGCGGGCGCTTGCCCCAGGATAGCGCGTGGTAACTTGCACGGTCGGCGGGACGAGGTCGGGGTATTGCGCCACTGGCAGCGCGAACATGGCGACACCGCCGATCACCATCATCAAGATGGCGAGCACGTTCGCAAGCACGGGCCGCGCGATGAAAAAATCGGAAATCATGTGCGGCTGCTACCTAGCGGTGACAGGGCCCGCCGGCGTCGCAGTAGCGGTCTCGAGCTGAGGATCGACCTTCTGACCCGGAATTGCGCGCAGAATTCCGGCAACAACGATGCGGTCATCCGGTTTGAGCCCACTCTCGATCACGCGGAGGTCGCCGACTTTGGGACCGATCGTGATCTTGCGCTGTTCGACGACGTTCTCCTTGTCGAGCACGAGCAGGTAACGCCCGCCCTGATCGGTACCGAGCGCGGCATCCGGCACCAGTAAGGAGTCTTGCTCGTCGGCGGCGCCAACGCGCACGCGCACGAAATTGCCGGGCACCAGTACCTGATCGCGATTCGGCAGGACCGCGCGCACGGCAAGCGTCCCGGTCGCCCGCTCGATGGTGGGAGACACGTAATTGAGCGTGCCCCGATACGGATATCCTTGATCGGTCTGCAAGCCGACTTCGATCGGATACTGCTTCAGCTCTTCTTGGCTGATGCCGAGGCGCCGCATGTCCGCACGAATATTCAGCACCTCCTGCTCATTGATATTGAAATTCACGTAAATTGGAGCGGTTTGCACGATAGTTGCGAGTTGGGTCGGGCCGTTGGCTCCCACCATCTCGCCTAGCGAGACCAGACGCGCGCTGACGATGCCATCGAAGGGAGCCTTGACTTCCGTGTAGCTGAGGTTGAGCGCGGCCTGCGCGGTATCGACCTCGGCCTGCTTGAGCCGAGCTCGCGCGGAGTCGCGATTGGCCGTTGCGTCGTCGAGCGCCCGTTTCGATGCGACCTGGCGGCTTGCGAGCTCGGCCTGCCTCTCGTATTCCAGTTCAGTTTGCTTCAATGTGGCTTGGGCGCCAGCCTCGGCAGCCCGCGCCTGCTCGAGCTTGAGCCTGTACGGCTCAGGCTCGACCACGAAGAGCGTTGTCCCCTCCTTCACCTCCTCGCCGTCCTTGTAGTTGATCTTTTGCAGAAAGCCCTGCACTCGCGCCACCAGATTGGTGGTGCTAATGGCGGATGCGTAGCCGGTGGCC
>VAZQ01000676.1 GCA_005883115.1 Alphaproteobacteria bacterium
TCCGCCCATGTAAAGTGTAATAAGGGTGTCATGATCCGCCCATGTAAAGTGTAATAAGGGTGTCATGATGGTCAAAAAGCGAATCGGCATTCTCACGGGTGGTGGCGACGTTCCGGGCCTCAACTCGGTCATAAAAACCGTTACCTACCGCAGCAGTGAGAACGATATCGAGGTCATCGGTCTCCGGCGCGGCTGGGAGGCACTCACGCACTTGAATCTCGACGATGAGACCAGCCGGCGCCGCTACCTTATGCCGCTCAACCGCGAGAATACACGCACGATCGACCGTCGCGGTGGCACCGTGCTCCACTCGAGCCGCACCAATCCGTCCAAAGTGCAGAAGCTGCCCGATCACCTCGTTGGCAAGGACTTTCCGCTCTCTCCGAGTTCTCGAGACACTGCTAGCAAGAGCTGGGATCTCTCCAGACAAGCGCTGGCGAACCTCTCGGCCCTCGGCATCGAGCATCTTATTGCCATCGGCGGTGATGACACGCTCAGCTACGCGGCCAAGCTCAACGAACTCGGCGTCAAGATCATTGCCATCCCCAAGACGATGGATAATGACGTTCACAATACCGAGTACTGCATCGGCTTTTCGACCGCGATCACCCGCGCCTCCGATGCCATACAGCGCCAGCGGACCACAGTCGCCTCGCACGAACGGATCGGCATTTTCCGTGTCTTCGGCCGCGATGCTGGCTTTACGGCGCTCTACACGGCGTACACCACCTCGATCCGCTGCGTCGTCCCCGAATACAGGGTCAACCTCGACAAGCTCATCGGGCTCCTCGTCGAGGAGAAGCGGGCAAACCCGAGCAATTATGCGCTGGTCGTTCTCAGCGAGGGCGCCGAGTGGGAGGGCTATCAAGTGCGCGAATATGGTGAACCCGACTCCTACGGCCACCGTAAGAAGGCGAGCGTCGCCGACTCGTTGGCCGACGAGATCAAGCGGCGCACCGGCGAGGAGACGATGACGTCCGACCTCACCTACGATCTGCGCTCGGGCGATCCGGACTTCGTTGACAAGCTCGTGGGTGTGACGTTCGGCAACATGGCCTACGATGCCATGCTCGACGGCCAGACTGGCCTCATGTCTGCGCTGGTGAAGGGCTGCTACGAACTGGTGTCCATCCCTGATCCCAAGCTCGGGCCACGCAAGTTGGACGTCGCCACTATGTACAATACGGATCGATATCGCCCCATGTATGCCAACAAGCGGGGGCTGTCGGTGTTTATGCAGCGCGCGCCATAGGTCAGAGCTCGGAGCCGACGTAAGTCTCTTGCGCGCAGCGAACTAACGCGATGTGCCGTTAGCGAACATGCGCCGGTTCATTCGCTAGGAGTTGATAGCAACCCGCGTAAATTCTGACTCGTCATTCCGGGGCGCGGGCGAAGCCCGCGAGCCCGGAATCCATAACCACTGCCGGTGATTATGGATTCCGGCCCTCGCCGCTATCGCGGCTCGGCCGGAATGACAAACTGAACGGGCTGATATGAGACCTCAGAGATGACATAGCCCCCCATCCGGTGGCTTGCCGGCTCGACTTTGCGGCCGCTCTCCCATCTTCGCCGGCGCTCGCGGCCTTTCCCTTGGCTTTGGCATCTTGTTTCTTGACCTCGATCGCGGGCGGCTTCGATTTCGT
The DNA here is from genome assembly GCA_005883115.1 of Alphaproteobacteria bacterium. Classification (GTDB taxonomy): domain Bacteria; phylum Pseudomonadota; class Alphaproteobacteria; order Rhizobiales; family Xanthobacteraceae; genus VAZQ01. Next base: position 1,644 of record VAZQ01000676.1, read on the forward strand.
CACCAGCGACGGCTTTTGCTTGCCGCCGGCCGCGCTCTCGCCCGCCTTGGCGGCCTCCGTTTTGCCTTCGGCTTTCGGTTGCTTGACCTCGCTCCCGGCGATCTTCGACGCCGGTAGCCGTGACGCGTTCTGCTTGCCTTTGGACGCGGTCTCGCCAGCGCTGGCAGAATCCATTTTGGCTTTGCCGTTTTGCTTTCTGGTTTCGATCTCGACGATTTTGGATTTTGCCAACCGCGTGTGCACCCCGGCCGCGATCGCACCGGAACTGGCGCCGACGGTCTCCACTTTGACTTTGCTCTCCTGCTTCTTGGCTTCGGTCGCAATATTCTTCGGCCTCAGCACCGGCAACAGGATAGGCTTGCTGCTCGCATTCACGCCGGCATTGCTGGAGCTCACCTTGCCTTTGCCGTCGTGCTTCTCGGCTTCCGTGTTCGGCAAAGGCAACCGTTTCTGCAGGCCGCTCGCGCTCACGCCGGCATTGGCAGAATCGGCCTTGCCCTTGTCATCGCGTTTCTTGGCTTCGCGCGCGACGATGCTTGGTCTGCGCGGCGGCGACGGCGTCTCGACGGCGGCCGCTCCGCTGCCGGCTGACTCCACCCTGCCCTCGCCTTTCTTTCCGGCTTCGAGCGTCGCGATCTTCGGTTTCGGCACCGGCAAGGGCGGCTCGCGGCCAGCTGCGGCGATATCGATCTCGCGCGGAAGCAGCATGACGAAGCGGCCGGCATGGCGAATACGGCCGGCGATGCGGCCGGCTTCCTCGCCGGCGCCCCAGTAGAGATCAGCCCGCGCCGGTCCGACGATCGCCGACCCCGTATCCTGGGCGATCATCAGGCGGTGGAAGGGCGAGGCGGGCTTGCGGCGCTCTATCGGCAGATCGGCTTCGATGAAGAACGGCGTGCCGTATTCATGCACCCGGTCGACGGCAATGGAGCGGCCCGGCGTCAACGGCACGCCCTGCGCCCCGACCGGCTCACCCTCGTTCGTGAGGCCGGTGACGCGGAAGAAGACGTAGGAGCGGTTGGCGGCGCGCACCTTTGCGGCTTCCTCGGGATGCGCGGCCATCCAGTCGCGGATCCCCTGCGGCGAGATCGCGTTGCGTGGGATGAGATTGCGGCCGATGAGCACGCGCTCGATCGAGCTGTAGGGATAGCCGTTGTGCGAATCGAAGCTGACGCGCAGCGGCGTGCCGTCTTCGAGGATGACGCGCCCCGAGCCTTCGAGCTGAAGCGCGAGCAAGTCGAACGGATCTCTGAGCCAGCAGATCTCAAGCCTCTGCCCGTCGAGCGCGCCCGCTTCGATGGCGCCGCGGTCATGGTACGGCACGAGCTCGTTGTTCTCGTTGCGGCGAGCGATGCGCACGCCTTTCTTCGGAAATGCCGCCGAGCCGGGCTTATAGCCCGCCGCGACCAGATGACGTGGCCGGCGGTAGAGCGGGACATGAAATTCAGGAGTCGGAAAGCGGGAGCCCGCGACAATTGGCTCGAAATAGCCGGTCAGAAGTCCCTCGGCCTCGCCCAGACGCCCAATGCGCACGGGTTGAAAGCTCTGCTCGAAGAAGGCGCGCGCAGTTTCCAGCTCCTGCGGCTGCAGGTTCGCCGCCCTGCGGCAGACATTCGATAGCGCGACGGAGAGCTCCCCGCGCTCGTCCGTGCGGCGTATCTTGAGCAAGGCTTGGCAGCTTGTCTGATAGGCTGCGAAAGCGGCGAGGTGATCATCGGCCGTCCAGCCGGCGAGCTCGCTCCATTTCACCGGCTCGAGCTGGCTGCTCGGGAATTTCAACGACCCCCCGGCCAATGCGCCGCTGGCGATGAAGCAGATAATCG
>VAZQ01000380.1 GCA_005883115.1 Alphaproteobacteria bacterium
GCGGCTCCTCCGGCGGCGGGAGCGCTGCGATAAACCAGACGCAAGGCACCAGCCGCACAACGGTGCGTGGGCGCTCAGCTGGCGCGCGCATAGCGGTTCGCAGCGGCAGCCGCACCGCGGTCGGCGTGCGACACGCCGGCGCCAGCGACGATGTCATCATCCGCCGCAAGAAGGCGCGCCGTTACGTCTATCAGGAGCCCTCGACGACGGTCGTGCGGAAGAAGCGTTTCGTTTTTAACGAGCCCTCGACGACGATCGTGAGGAAGAAGCGTTTCGTCCGGTTTCACGAGCCGTCGAACATCGTGATCCACAAGCGGCGGGCCGGCGTGGCAGTCGGCGGCGCCTCGACGCGTACGACGGTGCGAAGCGGCACGTCAACCACGGTCGGCCGCTCGAGCACCACGCGCGAAAGCGTGGGCGCGGGCACCGGCGGCCGCCAAGGCACGTCCGGGCAAGGCAATGCCGGCGCACGCTCATCGACCGGAAGCTCCGGTCAAACCGGCCGTGCACCCAGCGGCGGCGGCTCCTCCGGCAGCAGCGGTGGGAGCAGCAGCGGCAGCGGCTCAACGGGCAATCAGCCACAGTAGCGCGTCGATTCAATCATAACCGATCGCGCGGCGGTCATCCCGCCGCGCGAGCCCCAAGCCCGCGTCACTCCCGTAAAAAATCGAGCACCGCGGTTTCCGCCAGCACCGCTTCGGGAATGCGGTGACGGCGTGAGCGGGCGCGCTCCTCGGCGGTCTGTGTGGCCTGCAGGTACGCGCCAAGGTGGCGAGCGCGCTCGATGATGCGCCGTCCGACCGGAAGCCGTTGCGCCTCGAAGCGTCGCAGCGCCGGCTCGACCTCATCGGCGTCCAGCGCTGCAGCCATTGCTGCGGCATCGTCCGCCGCCTTGGCGACGCCGGCAGCGACGTGCGGCCGCGCGACGAAAGCCGCGTCACCGATGATGGCAACCCGGCCGAACGCCATCCGCGGCGTTTCGAGATCATAGATCGGCTGCAAGATGGGTTCCTCGATCATGCGCACCACCGCACGGAATTGCGGTGCAAGCAGCCGCTCGGCGGCTGCGCGCATCTGCGCAATCGCCTCGCGCCGAATTAAAGGCGGCGGGATCGATATCGTGTGGGTCGTGCCGGTCTCATCGGTGAGCAGGCGCTTGAGCTCGGAGCCCTCGTCCGCCGGCCGGTACCAAACCACGTTGTAGCGGCGCTGCCCTGGACGCAGATCGTTATTGGGCCCGGCGATTGGGTAGCCCAAAAACTGCTCGCCCGGCGGCAGGCAGAACACCATGGAATCGAACAGCTCGCGATGGATCGTCGGCGGAAACGCCGCTTCCGCAATCAATGCGCGCCAGGCCACGTAACCGACATAGCTCGGCACGAGCTGCGGCAGGCACTGCTGGCGGATGCTGGAACGAAGGCCGTCGGCGCCCACCAGCAGGTCAGCCTTGGCCTCGCCGCCATCGCCAAACTGCGCCAGGACAGAGCGTTCGGTTTGCACGAAACCGCTGACGCTGCGGCCACGGTGATAATGCTCACGGGGGAACGCGTCTCGCAGCAGCCGGTAGACGCGCTCCCAAGCGGTCAAAACCTGCGGACAGGCAAACTCGCCGGCCAGGCGGCCGGAGGTGTCCAGCGTTTTTCGCGTCGTGATCTCGACGCCGAGATCGCTCGCATCTATCCCGAGCCGCCGCAGCGTCTCGATCAGATCCGGCTGCGCGACGATGCCGGCGCCACGATCCGCAAGCTCGCCCTCGACCCGCTCGAAAACGTCCACCTGCCATCCAGCGCGCTGCAGCAGCAGCGCCGCCAAGAGCCCACTCATTGAGCCGCCGACGATGAGCGCCCGCCTCCGCGCCTTGCGCATTTCGCTCGATCCCGTCGTTTCCTGCCGCGCAAAAGTTGCTATATATCGAGCCAAACCTGGAGGAATGCCATGACCCTGACGATGGTGGATAAGCAGCCGGAAGCCGCGATGAAATCACCGTGGCCGCCGGAAATCCTTGCCGAGTTCGAGCGGGAGAAAAACAGTCCTAACCCCTGCGTCGGCAACGCGCTGGTGTCAGAGAGTGATCGCGTGCGCGTATGGACGATCCGCCTCAAGCCCGGCGAGCGAATTGGCTTCCACCGTCATGTGCTCGATTATTTCTGGACCGCAGTGAGCGGCGGTCGCGGACGCCAGCACGTGCACGACGGCACCACCGTCGAATATACCTACGCGCCGGGCGAGACGCGGCACGAAACCTATCCCCGCGGTGAGTTCAAGGTGCACGACCTTGAAAATCTCGGCGAGAAAGACATGGTCTTCATGACCGTGGAATTCCTGCAGAGCGCCAACCAGCCGCTGCCGCTGCCCGAAAGCGTCCGGCCGAAGGCCGCAGCGTAAGCGGCGCGAGCACAGGTTCGCTTCCAACTATCGGGCAAGCGCGCGCCCGTCCCCGCCCGATTCCAAACCGGCTAGCCAAAGCGCCACCGTTCCTGCACACTGACAAGCAAACGGCTCGCCCGCGCGCATCTCGTTGCGGAGCAGGGCTTTTTGGGGGAGCAGGTGGGCCTCAGCTTCGATCTGCTGGTTAATGCGCTGATCGCCGGGATCCTGCTCGGTGGATTTTATACAGCGGTCACAATCGGCGTATCGATTTCCTTCGGCATCCTCGACATCGTCAACATCGCGCATCCCGCCTTCATCATTCTCGGCTCGTATATCGCGTACATCGTCAACGCCCGCCTCGGCCTCGATCCGATCGCGACCAGCGTCGTCATGCTGCCGGCGTTCTATGTGCTCGGCGCCGGCATTTATCAGGTCTACTACGAATCCTTCGAGCGGCGGGGGCAGGAGGCGCTGCGCGGCCTGTCTTTCTTCTTCGGCTTGCTCTTCGTCACCGAGGTGATGCTCATTCTGGTCTTCGGCGTCGACTACCGCTACGTCGAAGCACCTTATATCGGACCGAGCTGGCGCATCGGTGTGGTGGATCTTCCGTTGCGGATGCTGGTGCCGTGCATTGCCGCGCTCGCTATGTTCGCCGCGCTCGAGCTTTACCTCTCCTATACGTTCATCGGACGCGCGATCTCCGCCGTGGCGCAGGATCAGCTGGCGTTGCGGCTCATGGGCGCCTCGCCGATCCGCATCAAGCGCATCGCTTTCGGGATTTCCATCGCGACGGCCGCCGTCGCGGGTGCGCTGCTGATCATCATCCAGCCCGTCGAGCCCTCGGTCGGACGCGAATATATCGGCCGGGTCTTCGCGATCTGCGTACTCGGCGGGCTCGGCAGCCTTCCCGGGACCGTGATCGGCGCGATGCTGCTCGGCATCATTGAGAGCTTCACCGCCACTTTCTACGGCCCGTCCTGGGCGCCTGCGGTGGCGTTCGGGGTCCTGCTGCTCACCCTCGCATTTCGGCCGGCGGGTCTGCTCGGCCGTTAGGATTGCCGATCGTGCGAACGCGGGTCTTTCTCTTGGTTTTGATCGCGGTCGCGGCTGTCGTGTTCTTCGCTGCGCGCCTGGTGAGCAACGATTACGTGTTCTTCGCCGGCTACACGGTCTTGCAATTCGTCGTACTGGCGACCGCTTGGAATATTCTCGGCGGATATACCGGCTACGTCAATTTCGGCTCGGCCGCGTTCTTCGCGCTGGGCGCCTATGCGACGGTATTCCTGCACAAATTGTATCCATTGCCGATCCCGCTATTGATCGTTACCGGCGGGATCGTATCGGGCATCGTCGGATTCGGTATGGGTTATTTGACGCTGCGGCTGCGCGGCGCCTTTTTCGCGATCGCCACACTGGCGCTCGCCATCGTGCTGCAGACTCTCGTGGTCAACTGGGATTACGTCGGCGGCTCGCGCGGCGCCTACATCATCCGGCCGAACGAGATTGCGTTCATCGGACCGTACATCCAATATCTGTTTCTATTAATGCTCGCGCTCGCCGTCATTGCGCTCACGATCGCGCGCGGTATCGAGCGCTCGCAGCTCGGCTACGGCTTTGCCACCATCCGGGACGATGAGCTGGCGGCGGAAGCCTCCGGCGTGCCGACGCTGCGGCTCAAATTGGTCGCCACGACGATGTCTGGCGCGCTCATGGGGATGGCGGGAGCGCCATTCCCTTACTACATCGGCTATCTCCAACCCTCCTCGGCATTCGCGCTCGACTACGCCGTCAATTCGATCGCCATGCCGATGATTGGCGGCACGACGAGCTGGGTCGGGCCGCTGATCGGCGCTATCCTGCTCGGGTCATTGCAGCAGATCGCGACCGTGACCATTTCCTCGGCGGTCAACCTTCTCATCGTCGGATTGCTGCTAGTCGCGTTCGTCATTATCGCTCCGAACGGCATCGTCGGCCTGGTGCAGGGCTGGATGCGCGGAAGGGCAAAGTGATGGCCAGCCCGCTGCTCGAGGTCACCGCTGTGAGCAAACGTTTCGGCGGCTTTGTCGCACTCGATGGCATCGACTTCACCGTCGCCGAGGGCGAACGCGTCGGCTTGATCGGTCCCAACGGCTCCGGCAAATCGACCTTGGTCAACTGCATTTGCGGGACGCTCGTGAACGAAACCGGCAGCGTGCGCTTCAACGGCGAGACAGTTGATCGGCTGCTGACCCATGAGCGTACCCGCCGCGGCATGGCGCGCAGCTTTCAGCTTCCACGGCCGTTCACGACGTTGACCGTCGCTGACAATCTGCGGGTGCCGCTCCTCTATACGGTGAATGCGCGGCCGGGACGCGCGCTGTCACCGGCCGAACTCGATGCTCGCTGTGTCGAGCTATTGCAGCTCGTCGGACTCGCCGACAAAGCAACCCACCTGCCACGCGATCTCACACAGGTGGAGATGCGCAAGCTCGAACTCGCGCGCGCCATGGCCGCCGAGCCCAAGCTTCTCATTGCCGACGAATCCATGGCCGGCCTCTCGCATTCCGAGGTGGACGACATCGTGGGATTGCTCATTCGGCTCAACGAGCGCGGCATCACCATCATCCTGATCGAGCACATCATGCGCGCCGTCATGAGGTTCTCACAGCGACTCATCGTGCTTGTGTCCGGCAAGAAAATCGCGGACGGCACGCCGGATACCGTGATCCGTGATACCGAGGTGGAGAGGGCGTATATTGGCCAATAGCCTGACTATCGAGAAGATCGACGCCGCCTATGGCGCAGTGCGCGTGCTCGAGGACGTGTCGCTCGACGTCAACTCGGGCGAGACGGTGGTGCTGCTCGGGACGAACGGCAACGGCAAGTCGACGCTGATGAAATGCGTCATGGGGATCGTGCGTCCACGCGCCGGACGCATCGTGGTCGAGATCGAAGGCGAAAAGCACGACCTCGTCGGTCGCAGCACGGAGCAGATCGTCGATCTCGGCATTGCGTTGGTTCCCGAAGGCCGGCGGCTGTTTCCGCGCCTCTCGGTGGAGGAAAATCTGCTGCTCGGTGCGTTCCGGCGCAAGGCGCGCACCGCGCTAAAGTCCAACTTGGATTTCTGCTTCGAATGCTTCCCGCGCCTAGCCGAGCGGCGCGGCCAGCTCGCCGGCTCGATGAGCGGCGGCGAGCAGCAGATGCTCGCCTTGGCACGCGCGTTGATGCTGGCGCCCCGCATTCTTTTGATCGACGAGCCCTCGGTCGGCCTGGCGCCGGTCCTAGTCAGCCGCACCATCGACAAGATCAAGGAGCTCAAGGAGCAGTACAAGCTCACGGTGCTGATGGCGGAGCAGAACTTCCCGCAAGCGTTGCGTATCGCCGACCGCGGTTACGTCATCGTCCATGGCCAGATCGCGTTCGAAGGCCGCTCCGCCGACGAACTCAACAACAACGAGCTGATCCGCAAGTTTTACCTCGGCCTGTAGCGCAAGAGCGCAAGCCGGCGGTGCCGATTTGCGCTCTTGGCCGATCGGGTATGCCGAACCGTCGCCTAGGATAACGACGGCCGCCCGTCGGGCTTACTTCGCCTTCTCGTAAGGATAGATCACCTTGCCCGACTCGTACTGCGCGGGCGAGACCACGACTTGGGTGGAGATGTCCTTGAATTGCGCGACGTCGTTGCCTTTGACGTTCTGGAACTGCACCTGCAGCACGCGCGACTCCGCCCACTCGCCCTTGGCGCCGAACTTCACGTCGCCGAGCACGGTCTTGAAGAACTTCACGTCGCCGACCACGGTCTTGAACGTGTTCGCACGGATGTAGTCGGCGAGCTTGTCGTCGGCGAGGCTCCTGGTCGCGGTGACCACCTGCTGCAATACCTCGAGCTGAGCGTAGCCCCACGGCCCGATATAGTAGCCGAGCGGATCGACTCCTTCGGCGGGCGCCTTGGCCTGATACTTCTTCATGAAGTCTGCGACCCCGGCAAAATTCATTTTCGGTACCGGCAGCCAGAAGTCGTAGTTGACGAAGCCATTGAGC
>VAZQ01000381.1 GCA_005883115.1 Alphaproteobacteria bacterium
AATTCGATCCAAATCTCCATCAGGCGATGTTGGAGATATCCGATGCCTCGCGGCCGGCAGGCACCGTAGCGCAGGTGATACAGCCTGGCTACATGATCGGTGAGCGCGTCTTGCGACCCGCGCTCGTCGCGGTCGCCAAAGGCGGACCGAGAGCTTCGATGGAAACGCCGGCTAACGACAACGCGGGCATACCTCCGCAGGAGCCGTGAGGTTCTCGCTGATTGAATGTGTCGTCGAGCAGCTGAGGGATCGCTCAACGCGCTTCGATGCCGTCACGCACAGAGCGGAAGCGAGGATAGGCGTCTTTCCAAGACTCCGTTCGCGCGACCCCGATCATCTGCAAATAGGCTCCGCCGCCGAAGCGTAACCATTGCACGATGGTCAATGTGTCGGCGCCGCTTGGATCCCGTGCATTAGCCAGGATCTGGTGTCCCTGCTGCCCGCCCATCCGCAATGGCTCGGAGGCGGTGATGCGGGTATCGCGGAGGTTAGGGACCGTCGCGAAGACGTCGCGTGCGAACGTGTCCCGATCGCTGGGCTGGGCCGGGCCGCCCGGCGAAATGGCAATGAACATGTGAGGCTCCATAGTGGCGCCAGGTGAAGTGGCGGCAGGTGAACCCGGCACGTCACCCGCGGCACCCAACATCACTGCCCGCCCTGGAACGATCCCCGCGACGTGAAAGCCGGCGAGCTCGCCAAGCTGGAACGGCAGTAGACTCAGCTGTTCGTCGACCGGAACGGTCGGGCGAACGACCAGTGTCTCCAGCGCTGCGCGGATCGCAGCGTCGGGGTAGACGGATTTGGCGGGTTCCGGAATCTGGACGGTGACCAGCGCCGTTAGGGTGGACGAGGCGGCGACCAGGATCCATTTGCGGATTTTTATTTTGTCGACCTCGTGGTGTCCCAAAACCAAAAACGCCTTGCCAGTGGGAAGCGGCAACGCCTCGCGCGTTTCAAACGTCACGCCTTGTCGTTGCAGCGCATCGGCGGTGACGGACTTGTCGAGCTCCGCGTAAGCCTGGGCAGGCAGCGCGAGCAAGATGATGGCAGCGTTGTTGTTGGGATCCTCGTAGCCAAAGAAACTTTTGCTCGTCACCATACCAGATGGTGGCGCGAGTCCGATGCGCGAGCCGGGTGGATAAGCGGCCTCGCCGGCGGCCGCGGGTGCCACGCCGAACGCGAGTGCGACCAGGATAAGGAAGCTCGCAATCATGCCATTCATAGTACCGCGATCGAGTGGCCGAAAATATGGGCACCGGGATGCTCATCGCAATTGGCAATTCCGGCCAATACGGAACTATCGATTGTTCCCTGGCACGGGGGACGTCACGCGCCGAAGCGTAAGGTTGATCCGCCCGCCTTGCGGCAACAGCGTCGACGTGCCCGGCACGATGCGGTCGACGCCGTGAAAGGCCAGACGCGCCTCACCGCCGAGCACGACGGCATCGCCGGAGGCGAGCTTTACGACATTGGTCGCATCGCCGCGCTTCGTGCCGCCGATTCGAAAGAGACAGGTATCGCCGAGCGAAAGCGAGACCACGGGCGCCGCAAAATCGCGCTCGTCACGATCCTGATGCAGCCCCATCTTCGCCGCGGGATGATAATAGTTGATGAGACAACTTTCGGGGGGATGAGGATAGCGCGCGAGCGCTTTCCAGGCATCGATCAGAAGGTCCGGCATCGCGGGCCATGGGTTGCCCGTCTCGGGGTGTAGCGGCTGATAGCGGTAGCCGGCTTCATCGGTGACCCAGCCCAGCGGCCCGCAATTGGTCATTCGCACCGAGAGTGGCTTTCCAGTCTTGGGCATGCGCGCAGTATAAAGCGGCGCGCATGCGAACACGGTGCTCAGTGCGGCCAATAATGTCTCCTGGGCCGGCCGGTCGAGATAGGCTGGCACGATCCGGAAGCCGGGAAGCGGGTGCGGAGCGGTCATGGGGCCATGGTCCCTCGCCCTCGCATCTTGTCAAATGGCCGTACGCGCCCGCTCGAGTTTGTAGGCTGCGCACCAGCCGCCTTGCAGAGCGGGAATCGGCGATCATATGACTTGCGACCTAAACCCGCCCTCCTATATGAGCCAAGGCGCCGCTCGGGGCGGCATCGATGGGTATTTAGGGGGTCGGATAAGGGGGCGCCGCGGCTATCGCGGAATCTCCCGTTCGGGTGCCGAAAGGACCCGGCCGACCTGCTGCAGACAAGAGGAAGCCAGATATGGGCAAGGTCATCGGCATCGACCTCGGCACCACCAATTCGTGCGTCGCCGTAATGGAAGGCAAGACGCCGAAAGTCATCGAAAATGCGGAGGGCATGCGCACGACGCCCTCGATCGTGGCATTCACCGATGATGGTGAACGGCTGGTCGGGCAGCCCGCCAAGCGGCAGGCCGTCACCAATCCGGAGCGTACGATTTTCGCCGTCAAGCGCCTGATCGGCCGGCGCTACGACGATCCAATGGTGGAAAAGGATAAGAAGCTCGTTCCCTACAAAATCGTGCGTGCTTCGAACGGCGATGCCTGGGTCGAGATCGAAGGCAAGACCTATTCGCCCTCGCAGATCTCCGCATTCATCCTGCAGAAGATGAAGGAGACAGCCGAGGCTTATCTCGGCCAGAAGGTCGAGCAGGCTGTTATCACCGTACCCGCCTATTTCAATGACGCCCAGCGTCAGGCCACCAAGGACGCCGGCAAGATCGCTGGCCTCGAGGTGATGCGGATCATCAACGAGCCGACCGCGGCTGCGCTTGCATATGGGCTCGACAAACAGAAAACCGGCACCATCGCAGTTTACGACCTGGGCGGGGGAACCTTCGACATTTCGATTCTGGAAATCGGCGACGGCGTGTTCGAGGTGAAGTCGACCAACGGCGACACCTTCCTCGGTGGCGAGGACTTCGACATGCGGCTCGTCAATTATCTCGCCGATGAATTCCAGAAGGAGCAAGGCATTGATCTGCGCCGCGACAAGCTCGCGCTGCAGCGGCTCAAGGAGGCCGCGGAAAAAGCCAAGATCGAACTCTCCTCGACGACCCAGACCGAGATCAACCTGCCGTTCATCACCGCCGACGCGGCGGGTCCGAAGCACATGACGATGAAGCTCACCCGCGCAAAATTCGAGGCGCTGGTGGATGATCTCGTGCAGAAGACCGTCGAGCCATGCCGGCTGGCCCTCAAGGATGCGGGCCTGTCCGCGGCCGAGATCAACGAGGTCGTTCTGGTCGGCGGCATGACGCGCATGCCGAAGGTGCAGGAGACCGTCAAGCAGCTGTTCGGCAAGGAACCGCACAAAGGCGTCAACCCCGATGAGGTTGTCGCGGTCGGCGCTGCGATCCAGGCCGGTGTGCTGCAAGGCGACGTCAAGGACGTGCTGCTGCTCGATGTCACGCCACTCTCGCTTGGCATCGAGACGCTCGGTGGCGTGTTCACGCGGCTCATCGACCGCAACACCACCATCCCGACCAAGAAGAGCCAGGTCTTCTCCACCGCCGAGGACAATCAGAACGCGGTGACGATCCGCGTGTTCCAAGGCGAGCGCGAGATGGCGTCCGACAACAAGCTGCTGGGTCAATTCGACCTCGTTGGACTACCACCCGCGCCGCGCGGCGTGCCGCAGATCGAGGTAACGTTCGATATCGATGCCAACGGCATCGTGAATGTGCAGGCCAAGGACAAGGGAACTGGCAAGGAGCAGCAAATCCGCATCCAAGCATCAGGTGGTCTGTCCGAGGCGGACATCCAGCGGATGGTGAAAGACGCCGAATCGCATGCGGAGGAAGACAAGAAGCGCAAAGCCGAGGTCGAGGCCAAGAACCACGCCGAGGCGCTGGTCCATTCGACAGAGAAGGCACTCACCGACCACGGCTCCAAGGTCGGCGAGGGGGATCGGCGCGCGATCGAGAACGCGATCGCTGATCTCAAGGAAGCGCTCAAGGGCAGCGATGCCGCGGCGATCACCGCCAAGACCAATGCGCTCGCGCAAGCCTCGATGAAGCTTGGCGAGGCCATGTACAAGCAGGCCCAGGAGGGCGCTGCAGCGGCGGGCGAGCCCGGCGGCGCCGCTCGCGAGGGGGAGGCCTCCGGCAAGGCTGAGGACGTCGTCGATGCGGAGTTCACCGAGGTCGACGACGACAAGAAGAACAAGAAGTCAGCCTGACATCGGCAAGGCGACGGCCATGCCATTGCGATTGCAACTAGCACCCCGGGGGCCGAACCCTCGGGGCGATATTTTTTGAAGCACATGACTGACGGGGTAAGATTCGGCGATGATTCCACGGCAGAGCTGACGGGGATGGACGCAGGCATGGCCAAGCGCTGCTATTACGAAGTTCTGGGGGTCGAGCGCACGGCGCACGAAAGTGAACTGAAAGCCGCTTTTCGCAAGCTCGCGATGAAGTGGCATCCCGATCGCAATCCCGGCGATAAGAATTCTGAAGTTCGCTTCAAGGAAATCAACGAAGCCTACGAAATCCTCAAGGATCCGGACAAGCGCGCTGCTTATGACCGCTTTGGTCATGCCGCGTTCGAGCATGCCGGTCCCGGTGCCGCTGGCGGCTTTGGCGATGTTGCGTCCGCCTTCGCCGATATCTTCGACGACCTCTTCGGCATGGGCGGCGGCCGGCGTGGGCGCGGCGGCGGGCGCGAGCGCGGCGCTGATCTGCGCTACAACATGGAGATCACTCTCGAGGAAGCCTATTGCGGAAAGAACGCACAGGTGCGCATCCCCACCTCCGTGACTTGCGAGGCATGCTCGGGCTCGGGCGCCAAGGCCGGCACGCGACCCAAACCTTGTCCCACTTGCGGCGGTCAGGGGCGCATCCGTCACGCCCAGGGATTTTTTACCTTGGAGCGGACCTGTCCAGCCTGCCAGGGTCGCGGTCAAGTGATCGACAATCCATGTCCCTCCTGTTCGGGCTCTGGGCGAGTGACGCGCGAGCGCACGCTTTCGGTGAATATTCCCGCCGGGGTCGAGGACGGCACCCGTATCCGGCTTGCGGGCGAAGGCGAGGCGGGCGTGCGCGGCGGGCCGGCCGGCGACCTCTACATTTTTCTTGCCATTAGCGCACATCCGTTCTTCCAGCGTGAGGGCGCGGATTTGCATTGTCGGGTGCCGATCTCCATGGTGCTTGCCGCGCTCGGCGGCGAGATCGAGGTGCCGACCATCGACGGCAATCACAGCCGCGTAAAGGTGCCGGAAAGCAGCCAATCGGGGCGACGCTTCCGTCTCCAAGGCAAGGGAATGCCGGCGCTGCGCTCGAAACAGTTTGGCGATATGTACATTCAGGTGCTGGTCGAGACCCCGCAAAAACTTAGCAAGCGACAGCGCGAACTACTGGCAGAATTCGAGCGTCTGTCATCTCAGGAGACGCAGCCGGAGACGGCAGGGTTCTTCGGCAGGGTCAAGGAGTTCTTGAGTCGTTCCGGCGCGGCTTGAGGAAGTTGCCGCTTGACGCTCGCACGCCTGCGCTTTACCGGTTTAATTGCAAATCGGCAGTTATTCTTAGCGTTAACGCCACATGTCGCTCCCTTCCCTCCAACTGCTTGAGCAGGAGCTTGAAAAACAGAAGCGCCGTTTCGAATTGAGGAAGGACGCCTTCGAAAGGAGGATCGAGCGGCATATTCAATTGTTCGAGCAGAGGAAGGGTGCATTCGAGCGAAAAATCGAGCAGCAGTTCGAGACTCATAAAAAGAAATTCGAGCAGAAGCTCGACACGCAAAAGAAGAAGATCGAAACACGCATTCGTCGCTTCGAACAAAAGAACGGAATTCGCCTCGACGACGAAGTGCGCTTCATCCGATCCTGGTTTGGGAAACCGCTGACCACCGGCGCGGTGACGCCTTCGGGCAAGGCGCTCGCGCGCACCATGGCGGCCTATATCGATGGAAGCCGGCCGGGGCAGATCATCGAGCTTGGTCCGGGCACGGGGCCGGTGACCGAGGCACTGCTCGGCCAAGGAGTCGAGCCGTCGCGGCTCGTGCTGGTCGAATTCGAGCCGACCTTCTGTCGATTGCTGCGCGCCCGCTATCCAGCCGCCACGGTTGTGCAGGGCGATGCCTACGCGCTCAAGCCCCTGCTGCGCGAGGTCTTGCAGGAACCGGCCGCCGGCGTGGTCTCCGGTTTGCCGCTCTTCACGAAACCCTTGCGAATGCGGCTGCGGCTCCTGTTCGAGGCCTTCGCCCTGATGTCGCCGGGCGCTCCCTTCGTCCAATTCACCTACAACGCGGTCGCTCCGATTCCCAAGCGGCTCGACCGCGTGAGCGTCGAAGCATCAGAACGGGTGTGGATGAACATTCCACCGGCGCGGGTGTGGGTCTATCGGAGGGACTGAAGACAGACACACGATGAAAGTTGTGCGTATCATGCCCTCTCAACTCTCGTGCGTCTGTCATGGCGGCCCCGAAAATCCTGGTCATTCCCGGCTCGCTGCGAGCAAAGTCGTACAACGTGCGGCTCGCCGCGCTCGCAACCAAGGAACTGATGCTGGCCGACGCCAACGTCACCCGCATTTCGCTGCTGGATTATCCGCTGCCGATCTACGACGCCGACAGCGCCGAGAGGGCTGGGCCGCCGCCTAACGCCCTCAAGCTCAAGCAGCTGATGTCGGCGCAGCAAGGCGTATTCATCGCCAGTCCGGAATATAACGCCTCGATCACGCCCTTGATCAAGAATACGATCGATTGGATTTCGGCCGTGCGGGAGGCCGGCGAGCCCCCGCTCGCCGCATATCAGAACCGCGTGTTCGCGTTGGGTGGCGCCTCGCCCGGGCGTTCCGGCGCGACGCATTCGTTGCTGGCGCTGCGTCAGGTTTTGGCGGTGGGGTGCCGGGCGCTAGTCATCGCCGAGCAGGTGACGGTGCCGAATGCCGAGCAGGCTTTCGACGAGAGGGACGGCCTCAAGGATGCGCGCGCCGCCGGTCAGCTCAAGCTCGTCATACGTAAGCTCGTCGACACGGCGAAGCTACTGGCATGACACCGAACGCTGCTATGCCGGAGCAGACGAGAAGGGAGATCGGCCGTGAAGCTTGACCCGCGCGAGCGGTTGATCGTGGCCCTCGACGTGGCGTCGATCGCCGAGGCGGAGGCATTGGTCGCACGGCTCGGCGAAACTGTGTCGTTCTATAAGATCGGTTATCAACTTGCTTTTGCTGGCGGGATCGACTTTGCACGCGTGCTGGCCGGCGCCGGCAAGCGCGTCTTCCTCGATCTCAAGCTGCACGACATCGGTAACACGGTCGCCCGGGGCGTTGAAGGCGTTGCGCGGCTTGGGGCTTCGTTTCTGTCGGTGCACGCCTATCCTCAAACCATGCATGCGGCAGTCGATGCACGCAAAGGGTCGGCTCTGCGCCTGCTTGCCGTCACCGTCCTCACCTCCTATGGCGACGCCGATCTCGCCG
>VAZQ01000677.1:0-1999 GCA_005883115.1 Alphaproteobacteria bacterium
TTGACGTAGCCGTGCGGACCATTTGCCTCCGCGGCGGTGAGTTCGTGCGGTCCGGTCGTCAGCGTCACCAGCCACGATTTACTGTGCGCAAATGGACCGCTTTCCTTCGATTGG
Source organism: Alphaproteobacteria bacterium (assembly GCA_005883115.1). GTDB lineage: Bacteria > Pseudomonadota > Alphaproteobacteria > Rhizobiales > Xanthobacteraceae > VAZQ01. The sequence continues at coordinate 115 of VAZQ01000677.1, forward strand.
CCGATATCCCGGCGGACCGGTAACCTCATGGCCATCGCTTTTTGCTCTATCTTTTCAAAAACGGGTGCCACAAGGGTGCAGAGTACTTGAAATGAGTTGATAAGAGACGCGTCGCGCTCAGTAGCGTGGGCATTTTCCAATGAGCACAGCATCAGCACTGAGATTGCAGCCAAGCACTTCATCTTGTCTGTATCCATAACGCGTCTGAGGCGCTTCTATGCAACGGACTCGCGTTTGAACGATGCGATCGAAATAGCTCCTACCTCGTCCGCTCCAACGCGCCTTTGAGCCACTCATCATCGGGCGAAAGGGTCAACGCATGTTCGTAATCGGCGCCTGCGAGATCGAGGCGGCCCTGCTGTTCATAAACCCAACCGCGATTGCTGTAAGCAGTCCAATGCTGAGGGTCGAGTTGGATCGCGTGATCTAAATCGGCGAGTGCGTTTTCCTGTGATCCGAGTTTGTCGTAAGCGCGGCCGCGATTGACGTACGCACTCACATATCGCGGATTTAGCTCAATAGCCGAGGTATAGTCCGTGATCGCTTCATGATACCGGCTTTGACCGTCGTAAGCGGTGCCACGATTGTAATGCGCAAGGGCGCTGCGCGCGTCGAATTCGAGCACCTGTCCGTATTCCCGGATCGCATTTTCATATTGCCTTAGCGCACTGTAGATGTTGCCGCGGCGAATATGCGCGCTGGTAAGGGTCGCGTCCCGGTCGCGGACCAATCGCTTACGCGACTCCTCCATTCTGGCTTCTCTTATCAGCTTGTCGAACAGCTTGTTGCCGGTAATCAGCTTGTCGTGAGAATCGTGAGCAGACTTGATCGCTTGCGCATAGTCTGCGAGCGCCTCTTCGTGACGACCGATTTTTTCCAGCACATCGCCCCGGGCGGTCAGTGTGTACTGAGAGTTCGGGTTCTGCCGCAGCGCCGTCTCGAAATCCCTGAACGCGTCCTCGTAGCGACCCATGTCGGCGAGAAGGAGCCCGCGATACCGGTAGCCGCCGGTGAAATCGGGTTCGATCGCGATCGCCTTGCCGTGATCGGCAAGCGCCTCCTGCATCCGCCCTGCCTTCGCCAGCGCGTAGGCGCGCATACGATAGGACCACGCGGCAGCCACCGTTTCCGGGCCATACAGCTCGATTGCGCGGGAGTAATGCCGAACCGCGGCCTCGTAATCGCGTGCTCTATACGCTTCGGCGCCAGCTTGCTGTGCATTGTATGCGGGTTCGTTGGCTCGTCGTTCCTCCCAAATGTTCGACATATTGGGCATCACGAGCCAGCGGAAAGCGCTGTAGGAAAGATCGGGACTGGCGAAATTCAAGGCTGCGATCAGAATCAGCGCGCCGATCACACCGTCGCGAATATTCTCGCCAAGGGAGCGATGCCGCTGGCTCTGTGGCTGTGCCGTATGAGCATCACTTGCCGGGTCGAGTGGGTCGGGGCCATGGCGGTTCGGACCGCGTTGGCCGCGCAGCATTCCAAGATCGATGACCAACCAGAGTCCGACGATGACAAAGAGGGTGAGCGCCGCCCAGTGGCCGCGCCCCCAATCCATCGGATCGGCGAAGGGATCAATGAAAGCGAACGCAGCTCCGGCGCAGGCGAGGCCCAGCCAGATGCCTGCGATCCAGAAGGGATGGCCGCGATCATTGAACCGTTTGACGGCCACCGCGAACGCCGGAAACAAAAGCGCCAAACTCCAGAGCAGACTTGGCAGCGCAGCAGGTCCAGGCGGTGGCAGCGCTAGCCCGTTGACCATGAGATAGCCCGCTACGCTCGCAATCGCTGGCACCTGGAGGATTGCCTGCGCGAGCCAGTACGTTTTGCGCGGGATTCGCCCGCGAAAGCCGAACAACAGCCAGGCCAACCAATGCATCAT
>VAZQ01000677.1:2086-2592 GCA_005883115.1 Alphaproteobacteria bacterium
TCTTCCACCCATTATATGGTACTCGATGACTATGCGGCATCGCTCAGACGCCAGCGCATGCCTTGCAACGTGCCTGAAGGTCTTGCGGTGATGTTCCGATGACCGACCAGGAAACGGCGGACGAAATAACTCAGATCGAGCGTGAGCTTGAGATTTTGCGATCGCGTCAAGCCCTCATAGCGCGATGGGACCGCGTAGCGAACGTCTATTGTGTAATAGCGTTCGTCGTCACCCCGCCCTTGTTTGCCATCCTCGTTTATGTCTGGACCAGCGACCTTTTCATGGCAGCGCTCATCATCGTCATGGCGCTGGTTGTGGCGATCCTGATATGGATCATCGGCACCCGCACTATTGATCGACCATCGTCCGTTGCAACCGATAGACGGCAACCATCGCAATTCCTTCCTATAGGTGCCTCGATAGGGCCGCCCGGTTTCCGCAGGCTTGGTTTTAGCTTCGGGCGTGGGCCAAATTACAAAAGCGACGAGGAGACCATCCAGGACATG
>VAZQ01000665.1:0-502 GCA_005883115.1 Alphaproteobacteria bacterium
GTCTGTTCGATGAGCCGTTCGGGCAACGTCTGGGACAATGCGGCGATGGAGAGCTTCTTCTCGTCATTGAAGACCGAGCGCACAGGGCGCAAAACGTACCGGACCCGAGACGAGGCGAGAGCTGATGTGTTCGACTACATCGAGCGCTTCTACAATCCGAAACGCAGGCACTCTACGATCGGATATCTGAGTCGAGAGCCAGGCAGGATTAGCTTAAGCAGGTGTCATCCAAACCGGGTGCAGGCCAAAATGCCCTTGAGCTAGGGATACGTTCTCTCGTAGCAGGGACATGTGGTCCATGCGTGCTTGCTAACATTTTGTACCGCGACTTTCTCCCTGAGAATTGCCCGATGAAGACATCAGGGCAGGTTACTGATCTAGATAGACCCGTTCTCATTTCTTTCCACGTCTACATCATCGAACGTGTACCGCCGCGTTCAGGTTCAAGCGGCAGATAAACTCCACTACGCCTTCCCGCCCGCAGCCCCACCGCCAGCCTCAA
>VAZQ01000665.1:584-2249 GCA_005883115.1 Alphaproteobacteria bacterium
ATGCCGAATTCCCTAATCGCCGCCTCGAACTTCCATCGGACCAGGGCACAATGCACGGCGCGTCGTTCCTTGGGCAACGCCACGATTGCCATCGCTATGCGCTGGATGGCTCCTACGGTGGCTGCCACCTCCTCCTCTTGTTCAGGCGTTAGCTCGTCCATACGTTGACCGTCCGACACTGCAGAGCTAAGCCGGAATCTGGGTGACGACGGTTGATTGAAGGCGGCGTATCGAGGCGGGTGTCGAGCCTGCCAAACCCTCCTGAAAGGAGCGATACGCCATGTCGAGAGATACCACTGTCGTCGCATTCCGTCAGCCTGAGGCCATCGACGATCCTCTGAGTGAACTTGCACGTGAAGGCGCCCGCCGAATGCTAGCTCAGATGCTGATCGCCGAAGCCGATTCTTTTGTCGCCATGTGGAAGGATTTGAAATTGCCGGATGGCCGCGACCGCGTCGTGCGGCATGGTCATGGGCCGCATCGCACAATCCAGACCGGGGTCGGGCCTGTCGAGGTCCGCCGCGCCAAGGTGCGCGACCGGGGCGATGTGGACGTAGAGGAGAAAATCCGCTTCAGCTCGTCGATCCTGCCGAAGTGGGCGCGGCGGACGAAGAGTCTCGATGCGCTGTTACCGGTTCTCTACCTGCGTGGGGTGTCGACCGGCGACTTCCAGGAGGTGCTCACCGCCCTGCTGGGCAAGGACTCGCCGAACCTCTCGCCGGCCGTGATCACGCGACTGACAGCGGAGTGGCAGGCAGATTATGACGGCTGGCAGAAGCGCGATCTTTCAGCGCGGCGATACGTGTACGTGTGGGCCGACGGGGTCTACCTGCAGGCTCGGATGGAAGAGGCTGCCGAATGCATGCTGGTGCTGATCGGCGCGACACCCGAGGGCAAGAAGGAACTCGTCGGCTTCCAGACCGGGGTGCGCGAGAGTGCGCAGAGCTGGCGTGAGCTCCTCGTCGACATCAAGCAGCGGGGGCTCGAGATTGCGCCGGACCTCGCGGTTGGCGACGGCGCGCTCGGCTTCTGGAAGGCGATCGAAGAGGTCTTCCCGGGCACCAGGCACCAGCGCTGTTGGGTTCACAAGACCGCCAACGTGCTGAACAAGGTCGCCCTCTCGGTTCAGGTCAATATGAAGGCCGACCTTCGCGCGATTTACGGCGCGCCGACCCGCGCGGCGGCCGAGGCGGCGATCGACGTGTTCGCCGACAAATACGGCGCCAAGTACGACAAGGCGGTCGCCTGCCTGACGAAGGATCGGGAAGCGCTGCTCGCCTTCTTCGACTTCCCCGCCGAGCACTGGGACCATCTGCGTACATCAAACCCAATCGAGAGCGTGTTCGCGACGGTGCGGCATCGAACCGTGAGAACAAAGGGAGCCCTATCGGCGAAGACCGCCAAGCTCATGGTGTTCAAACTTGTCAGCGCCGCTGCGAAAACATGGCGACGATTGAAGGGCGAAAATCAGTTGCCCAAAGTCGTCCAAGGCGTCAAATTCCAAAACGGCATCGAGGTCATCACAATGCCGGCTCACCACGCCGCCTGATCGACCTCGTCACCCAATCTCCCGCATAGCTCCCAGAACTAACCTTCATCTGCTTGGGACTGGTTTCGATTCGCGGGAGGTCGTCATGGAAAACGGGCGGGACTATCCGAGGAATC
>VAZQ01000666.1 GCA_005883115.1 Alphaproteobacteria bacterium
GATGCTGGCGTTGTCGGCGGCGCTCGCCGCAGCCTGCTTCGTCAAGGCGTTCGGCGTCAGCTTCCTCGGGCGGCCGCGCACAACCGTTGCGGCGGGCGCGAAGGAAGTCGACCGCTGGTCGCTCGCGGCGATGTTCATTTTCGCAGGCCTGTGTCTGCTGATCGGAATCATTCCCGGCCCGATCATCGACACGCTCGCGCCGGTCGTGAATACGCTCGTGGCCGCGCACATGCCGATGCAGTCCGCCGACCCGTGGCTGTCGATCGTACCGATCGCCGAGAGCCGCAGCTCCTATAACGGGCTCCTGGTCTTCGTCTTCATCACCATATCGACGCTCGCCGCAATCGAGGTCATCCACCGCTTTGCCTCGCGCGCGGTGCGCCGCGGTCCGGCCTGGGACTGCGGCTTCCCGGATCCGAGCCCGGCCACGCAATATACCGCCGGCGGCTTCGCCCAGCCGATCCGCCGCGTCTTCAGCGCGCTGTTTGACGCGCGCGAGGATGTCGTGATGCCAGCGCCGGGCGACATCGGGGCTGCGCGGCTCACCATCAGGCTACGCGACCTCGCCTGGGAGATGCTCTATGCTCCGGTCGGCGGCGCCATCTGGTTCGCTGCAGACCACCTCAGCCATCTGCAGTTCCTGACCATTCGCAAATACCTCAGCCTGGTGTTTGCCCTGCTCGTCATCCTCCTGTTCTTTCTCATGCTGGTGATGCTGGTATGGTCCTGATCCTCAATCTCATCGCTCAAGGCGCGCAGATGATGCTTGTGCTCATCCTGGCGCCGCTGCTGCTGGGCTATACGCGCAAGCTTAAGGCGCGCCTGCTGCGGCGCCAGGGACCGCCAGTCCTGCAGCCCTACCGCGACCTGTTGCGTCTGATCCGCAAGGAGGCTGTGCTGGCGGAGAACGCATCCTGGCTGTTCCGCAGCGGCCCATACCTGATCTTTGCGGCAACGTGGGTGGCCGCCGCGCTGGTCCCGACTTTCGCGGTGCAACTGCAGTTCAGCTGGACCGCCGACCTGATTGCGCTCACGGCGCTGATCGGCTCGTCGCGGTTCTTCCTGGCGCTTGTCGGGATGGATGTCGGCACCAGCTTCGGCGGCATCGGCTCAAGCCGCGAGATGATGTTTGCCTCGCTCGCCGAGCCGGCGATGATCATGATCGCGCCGAATTCATGCAGACCCATGCCAGCTTGCGCGTTTCGCTTGGACTTGCGCTCATTGCGCTCATTATTGTGGCGCTGGCTGAAAACGCACGCATTCCCATTGACAACCCGGCCACCCATCTCGAACTCACCATGGTGCACGAAGCCATGGTGCTGGAATACTCTGCAAGGCATCTCGCGGTCCTGGAGTTTGCCTCCGCCCTCAAGCTGTTGCTCTATCTCTCGTTGATCGCCTGTATGTTCATGCCATGGGGACTGGCGCTGGCGGGCAGTGGCCTGGAAGCCTATGCGATCGGCTTGATCAGCTACCTCGGAAAGCTCGCGGTGGGCGGCTTTCTGCTCGCCCTGTTCGAGACCTCGATCGCAAAGATGCGCGTCTTCCGTGTTCCGGATTTTTTGGGCATCGCCCTGATGCTGGGATTGCTGGGCATGCTTCTGCTCTTCGTGTCGCGGAGCTTCTGATGAGTACCTTTCCCCTCGATGTCGCGCATTTGCTGGCCGGCGGCATGGTGCTGGTGAGTTTCATGTTGCTCTACCAGCTCAACGTTTTTGCGCTGCATGCGGTGGTGCTCTCCGCCTCGGTGGCTTGGCAGGCTTACGTCCAGAATGCACCGCATCTCTACGTTCCAGCCGCGATCGCCCTCGTGCTCAAGGGCATCATCATTCCGGTAGCGCTGCACCGTGTCGTGATCCGACTCGGCATCCACCGGGGGATCGAGACCGTCGTCGGCATTGGGCCAACCCTGCTCCTTGGTGTGGGGCTTACGGCGCTCTCGATGGTCGTCATGCTCAAGGCGGCGGAAACGGCCGATCCATTGGCGCGCGAGGACCTCGCATTTGCCTTGTCGATTCTGCTGCTCGGCCTGCTGATGATGGTGACGCGGCGCAACGCGGTTAGCCAGATCGTCGGTTTCATGTCGATCGAGAACGGCCTGATCCTCGCGGCCACGGCTGCCAGAGGCATGCCGCTCGTTGTTGAGATCAGTGTGGCATTCTCGGTTCTGGTCGCCTTCATCGTCATCGGTGTGTTCCTGTTCCGCATTCGCGAGCGGTTCGATTCCGTCGAGCTTCAGGCGCTCGACGAGTTTCGCGGAGAGCGGCGGTGAACCTTTCTTTCGAGCCGCTGACGGCCGTGCTGGTGATTCCCGCGGTGACTGCGGCGGTGCTGGCGCTGCTGCCCAGCTATTGGGTTGCGGCTCGCCTCAATGTGCTGGCCACCTTCGTCACTCTGATCGCTGCTGTATTGCTCCTGTTCGATCGGCCTCCGCCAGGAGGTTACCTTTTCGTCGACGATCTGAACAACGCTTTCATCGTGCTGACGACCTTCGTCGCCTTCACGACCAGCGTATTCAGCGCCAGCTACATCGCTCACGAATTGGAAATCGGCCGGCTCACGCCCAATCATTTGCGCTTTTACCACGCCATGTATCAGACCCTGATGTTTGCGATGAACCTTGGGCTGATCGCAAACAATATCGGCCTGATGTGGGTGGCCGTCGAGCTCGCTACGCTCACAACCGTATTGATGGTCGGAATCTATCGCACCCATGAGGCGCTCGAAGCCGCGTGGAAATATTTCATCCTTGGCAGCGTCGGCATCGCCCTCGCCCTGTTCGGAACGATCCTCGTTTACATGGCGGCGCGACCGGTGATCGGGGAAGGAGCCGACGCCATGGTGTGGACGATGCTGATCAAGAACGCCAGCAGCTTCAGCCCCGAACTCCTGAATGTGGCATTCGTCTTCCTGCTGCTCGGCTATGGCACCAAGGTGGGGCTGGCGCCGCTGCACGCCTGGCTGCCCGATGCGCATGCCGAAGGTCCGACGCCGATTTCGGCGGTGCTTTCGGGGCTCCTGCTCAACGTCGCACTTTACGCGCTGCTGCGATTCAAGATGCTGCTGGCGGTGAACCCGGCTGCGCTCGCGTCTGGCCCGCTGATGGTGACAATGGGACTCGTCTCCGTCGTTTTCGCGGCGTTCATGCTTTACCGACGGCGCGACATCAAGCGCATGTTCGCCTATTCGTCGATCGAGCACATGGGCATCATCGTGTTCGCCTTCGGCATGGGCGGGCCGATCGCCAATTTCGCCGGCTTGCTGCACATGACCATGCACTCGCTGACGAAGTCGGCGATCTTCTTCGCTGTCGGTCACATTGCGCAGGCCAAGGGCACGCAGAAGATCGCCGACATGGGGGGACTCACTGAAACCAACCCGGTGCTCGGTTGGGGTCTCGTGCTTGGCGTCGTCGCAATCGCTGGTCTTCCACCGCTCGGTATCTTCATGAGCGAGTTCCTCCTCGTCAGTTCCACCTTCGCCCGCCAGCCGCTGCTCGGGATCCTGTTGGTTGCCGGATTGCTCATTGGCTTCGGAGCATTGTTCCTACGCTTGAATAGTATCGCTTTCGGCGAGCCGCGCGGCGCGAGCGCCGAAGCAAAGGCATCCTATGTGCCGATGTTCACCCATTTGGCGTTGGTGCTTGCAGCTGGAGTCTACCTGCCTCCGCAAATGGTCACGTGGTTCCAGAACGTCGCCAAGCTTTTGGGATAGGCCCATGTTGATCGACAGGATTCCAGGTCATAGGGTCGAACAGCACAAGCCGACTCCGCGCGTCATCGTGAGCGCGGAGACGTGGCGCGTGCTCACCGCGGAGCTTGCGGCAGGCCGCACGACGTTGTTCGGTCTGTGGGGGGATGCCGGTCAGGTGCACATGGCGCTGCTCGAGCAAGGCGAGATCGTCGTCGTGACGATCGAATGCCGGGACGGCAAGTTTCCTTCGGTCGGACAGGTGCATCCGCCCGCGATTCGCCTCGAACGCGCGATCCAGGACCTCTACGGGTTGGAATCGCTTGACCTTCGAGACCGGCGGCCTTGGCTCGATCATGACCGCTTTGGTGTGAAGCACCCGCTTGGAGCTCACGTCGAAGCGAGCCCGGTTTCGACACCGTATCAATTCTTGCCGTCTGAGGGCGAAAGCCTGCATCAGATCGCGGTCGGTCCGGTGCATGCCGGTATCATCGAGCCTGGCCATTTCCGCTTCACCGTCAACGGCGAAACCGTGGTCCGCCTCGAGCAGCGTCTCGGCTATGTTCATAAGGGTATCGAATCGCTCATGGCCGGAACCTCGATCGAGAAGGC
>VAZQ01000667.1:0-527 GCA_005883115.1 Alphaproteobacteria bacterium
CCAATTCAGCTTGCCCGGCTGTGCTCGGGCGAGCATCACAAAATCTTCGAGCGAGCCAATCTTGAGGGTCTCGGATACCGCAATCGCAAAGAAGTTATCTACCATCGATGCAATCGGAACGAGATCGCGGGCCGGGTCATATGGCAATTTGTCGTGCACCAACGGATTGATGGTGATCAGGCCGGCAAAAGAGAGTATGAGCGTATGATTGTCGCGTGCGGCGAGAAACCCCGTGACCGCCGGGATGCCATCGCCGCCCAGGCGATTTTCCACAATCACCGGCTGTCCCCAACGCGCGCTCAAGCCTTGCGCAAACAGGCGCGCTGCCGCGTCGGTTGCACCGCTCGCCGGCAGCGGCAGGATCACGCGAACCGTCCGCTGCGGCCAAGGCTCTGCGATCGCGGGCGAAGACCACAATGCGAGCGTACCAAGAAGGGTGATCGCAAAGGCGCATGCCGAACGATGGATCGCGCGCATAGCGTCCTCACTTCTTGTCGGAAGCCAATCGGCCTGAGTTACGTATGCGG
>VAZQ01000667.1:604-2443 GCA_005883115.1 Alphaproteobacteria bacterium
CGAGAGAATACGGCGTTGGTGGGCGGCCGCGATGATAGGGCGCAGACGCTTGCGCAATTCGTTGCCTTTCGGTGTGAGCCGGACCAACTGCGCGCGCCGGTCGGCTCCATTGGTCTGGCGCTTTACCAAGCCGCGCTGCTCCAATTGGCGAACGAGGATGCCCGTGCTGTTGCGGTCGATCCCGAGGCGTCCCGCGATACCGATCTGATCGACGACGGGATCATCGTTGAGATTCGCCAGCATGGCATATTGCAGCGGGGTCAAATCCTCGCCGGCCAAGGCCTCGGCGACCACGGCGGTGCAGATCTGTGCGAAACGCCGCGCGAGGGCTAGGGGCGCGCGGTGGATGGGAGTGCTACCTGCCCAGGTGACGACCGGGAAGAGACGTTCAGATTTGCTGGCCGACCCAGGCATCGGGCGAGTGCTCATATTAATGATCATTAAACTGATCATGAATATGATTGTCAACCTTGTAGGCGCCTTTCACCCAGGCTGTCCCGGCAGGCGCGGACGACATCCTCATCAGGATGGCAGCTCGATCTCAATGTTCAAATATCGGTCGACCTCGGCGCTCTGGCCGGGATGGAGCACGATCGTCGAGGTTTTCTCCTCGATGACAGCCGGTCCTTTGAGCCGCGCGCCCGGACTCAAGGCGTTGCGCCGGAGGACCGGCACGCCTGTGGCCTCCGTTGCGCTAAAGTACGCTTGCCGATTCGCGGATGAGGTTTGTTGCGGCATTTCCGCCGGTTCAGCGAACGTCTTCAGCTGGGGCTTGGGAATGATCCCGACCGCCGTCACGTGGAAGTTGACGATTTCAACGGCTTCGATCTCCGCCATGTGGCCGTAACGCCGCTGATGTGCGTCGTGAAAGCGCTTGACCAGATCGGTCAAGTCCTGCGGCGCGCGCAAGTGCGCAACTGATACGGCCACCTCGTAGGACTGGCCACGATAACGCATGCCGGCATGCCGGCGGCTGAGCAAACGCTCGCGCGGGAAGTTCTCCCGCATCAGATCATCGAGCGCTGCGTTCTCCAAGTCGGCAAAGATGGCCTCGATTTCCGGCGCCGTTGCGCCGTCCACCGGCGTGATTCGAGTAAGGCTGCGCTCCTGCTGCACGTCCGTTACAAGCATGCCGTGCGCGCTGAAGGTACCGGGATCGCGGGGAATGAGAATGCGGCCGATGCCGAGCTCGGCTGCGACCATTCCGGCGATGGTCGGGCCCATGCCGCCGAACGGCACGAGCGTAAATTCGCGCGGATCGTAACCGCGTTCGACCGTGATGGTGCGCATCGCCACCATCACGTTGGTGACGAGCACGCGCAGAATACCCCAGGCCGCCTCGATCTCCGTCATGCCGAGCGGCTCGGCGACGCGCGTCGAGAGCGCCTCGCGGGCTTTCGGCGCGACGATCGGCATGGCGCCGTCGAGCAGCGCCGCGGGATTGAGATGGCCGAGCAGCACGAGCGCATCGGTCAGCGTCGGCTCGCGGCCGCCACGGCCATAGCACGCCGGGCCCGGATCGGCGCCAGCGCTCTGCGGTCCGACTTTGAGGACATGTCCGAGGTGTACGCCGGCAATGCTGCCGCCGCCGGCGCCGATCGTCTCGATGTCGACCGTGTGGGCCCGCAGCGGATGTCCGGCGACCTTCACCTCCGATTTGAACAGCGGCCGCCCCGGCAACACGGCCATGTCGCAGCTCGTGCCGCCGGTGTCGAAGGTGATGAGATTATCGATGCTTTTGACGTCGCCCAGATAACGCCCGCCGATGACGCCCGCCACCGGTCCTGACATGACGGTCGCAATCGGTGTGCGCGCGAGCATGGTTGCGCTCGCCGCTCC
>VAZQ01000382.1 GCA_005883115.1 Alphaproteobacteria bacterium
TCCTCACGATCGGCCAATACCTGCAGCCGACGCGTAAGCACCATCCGGTCGTGCGGTTTATTCCGCCCGCCGAGTTCAAAGCCTTCGAGACAATCGCGTACGCCAAGGGTTTCTCGATGGTCTCATCGTCCCCGCTCACACGCTCTTCACATCACGCGGGCGAGGACTTCGCCCGCTTGCGCGTGGCGCGACAGAGGCAGCTCGGTGACAGCTGAGTGCCCGCCGTCGCTTGCTTCCCTTAATCGGACTAGTTGATGCCGGAATTGTCAACCACGCGCCGGGTCCGCCACTCCGCGGCTCACATGTTCGACCTCGTGGCGGACGTAGAGCGCTATCCGGAATTCGTACCGCTGTGCCGTTCGCTAAAGGTCCGCAAGCGGATCCCCGAGCCAGAAGGCGTCGAGATCCTGGTCGCTGACATGACAGTCGCCTACAGGTTCATACGCGAAGCCTTTACCAGCCGCGTCACCCTCGACCGGCCCAATTTGCAGATCCTGGTCGAATATCTGCAAGGCCCGTTCAGCAGGCTTGAAAACCGCTGGACCTTTCATCCCAAGGGCGAGCACACATGCGAGGTAGAATTTTTCATCTCATACGACTTTAAGAGTCGGACGCTGGGCTTGCTGATGGGTGCCATGTTCGATGCCGCCTTCCGCCGCTTCGCGGCGGCGTTCGAGCGGCGCGCGGACGCGGTCTACGACGCTAAGCGCTGCAAGTCGGGTCGCGCAGGATAGGCTGGCTGCGAATTCTCCCGTATGTATCCGGCTCATGCTGACGAGGTCGGCAACCTTGCCTGCTCCGCAGCGGCGAGTTCGCCGAGCATCGCCAATGCCTCGATGACACAGGCGCGGCGGACTTGTGCGCGGCCTATATCGCCGTACTTGCGCTCGCGCTGAATAAGCCGGCCCTTGCGCGACGCGGCGGCGAGATGCACGAGTCCTACGGGCTTACCGGGCACCGCACCTCCCGGTCCGGCGATGCCGGTGATCGATACCGCAAGATCGACCGGCGTGTGCGCCAGCACCCCTCTCGCCATGGCAGCGGCGGTTTCGCTGCTCACGGCACCATGGCTTTGAAGCGTCGCCGACGCGACGCCGAGCATCGTTTTCTTTGCTTCGTTGCTATAGGTGATGAAGCCGCGCTCGAAAACATCGGAGGAACCTGGGATTTCCGTTAGCGTCGCCGCAAGCAACCCGCCGGTGCACGATTCCGCGGCGGCGAGCTTGAGCCTCTTGCCGCGACAGAGATCGAGTAGCGCGCGCGCACGCTCGTTGAGTTCTTGTTGCAGCATCTAGGGCCGTTCGCGCCAGGGCAGCCGTACGGTCGCATTGGCAAAGGCTGCCATGCCTTCCCCGCGTCCGGTAAAGCCCATCTTTTCGCTGGTCGTCGCTTTCAGGCCAACGCGCTCTATTGGGACGGCCGCGATTTCGCCGATCCGCGCGCGGATCGCGTCGCGGTGCGGGCCGATTCGCGGGGCCTCGCACACGATGGTGACGTCGAGGTGCGCAATGCGCCCGCCCCGCGCGCGCACGCGTTCGGCGGCGAAGGCCAGAAACCGATCGGAGGAGGCGTCGCGCCACTGAGGATCGGTCGGAGGGAAATGAACCCCGATGTCCCCTTCGGCAAGCGCTCCGAGGATGGCATCGACGAGCGCGTGAAGAACGACATCGGCATCAGAATGGCCGGACAAACCATGCCGGTGTGAGATGCGCACGCCCCCGAGCATCACATGATCCCCGTCGCCGAAGCGGTGCACGTCGAAGCCGAAGCCGGTGCGCACGTCGCTCAACGCTGCGAGCTTCGCCGCCTCTGCGCGCACAAAGTCGTCGTCGGTCGTGAGTTTGACGTTTTGTGTCTCACCCGCGAAGGTGGTGACCTTCAGCCCCGCCCATTCGGCGAGCGCGGCGTCGTCGGTGAAGTCGTCGCGGCCCACGGCTTTTGCACGCCGGTGCGCGTCGAGTAGGGCGGCAAAGCCGAATGCCTGCGGCGTCTGCACCACCCGCAAGCGCGCGCGGTCGAGCGTGGCCGTGACGCAGCCCGCCGCATCCACCGTTTTCACCGTCTCGGCGACGGCGAGAACCGGAACCGCGGCGCCGCTCTCCCGTCCGGCGGCAATCGCACGCGTGATCAGGGCATCCGAAAGGAAGGGCCGCGCCGCATCGTGCACCAGCACGACGTCGGGGCGGTGCGGTTCCAATGCCTCAAGACCCGCGCGAACGGACGCTTGCCGCGATGCGCCTCCGCAGACGGGCGGCAATAACGCGAGATCGGCACTTGCCGCCTCGAAGAGGGCGGCATCGTCCTGATGGATCACTGCCTGCACCAGGGAAATGCCTGAGTGCTCGGCCAAAGCAGCAACGCTCAGCCGGAGGACTGGCTCACCCAACAGCTCCCGGTACTGCTTGGGCAAATCGCCGCCAGCGCGCAGCCCGCGCCCCCCTGCCACCACGACGGCTGCGACGTTAGCGGCCATGTGTCCTGCCACTCGAAGGTGCTCAGTCATGGCTTTAGCGCGTCGTGGCTGTGCCGCAAACCCAAGCCCAGCTCACGCCGCACTATGCTAATCCGAAGTGCGGATTTTTGCGCTGCAGCACTTGCGAATTGGTCCCCTTTGGCTAAACTCTATGCAGCCGGGACGCGCCGCCTAATCCATGTGCAAGGACCATAAGTGCCCTTAGTGGAACGACTTTTCTGGCGTGGGCAGATCGGCATTGGCAACGTGATGGTGCCGAACCCGGCGATCTTAGCGCCAATGTCCGGGATAACCGACGCTCCGTTTCGGCGCCTAGCGGCCGCGCTGGGAGCGGGCTTGGTCGTCTCGGAAATGACAGCGAGCGCGGCGCTCGCCCAGGGGGCTCCCGAGGCACGGCTGCGGGCCGAAGGGAAAGGCCTGCGCATGCACGTAGTCCAGTTGGCAGGCTGCGAGCCGCGCTGGATGCGCGAGGCTGCCCGTATCGCAGAGGCCAGCGGCGCCGCCGTCATCGATATCAATATGGGCTGTCCGGCGCGGCAGGTCACCGGCGGCCAATCGGGCTCGGCGCTGATGCGCGATCTCGACCATGCCCTCACTCTGATCGAGGCGACCGTCGGCGCGGTCTCGGTACCGGTCACGCTCAAGATGCGGCTGGGATGGGATGACCGCTCCATAAATGCGCCCGAACTGGCCCATCGCGCACAAGCGGCAGGCGTGCGCCTAATCACAGTTCATGGGCGAACACGCTCTCAGTTCTATGACGGCCGCGCCGACTGGGCCGCTGTTCGTGCTGTCAAGGAGCGCATTGCGATTCCCGTGGTCGTGAATGGCGACATCGCTACGTACGCAGACGCGGTGACCGCGCTCGCAGCTTCCGGGGCCGACGCCGTCATGATCGGGCGCGCCGCACGCGGCCGGCCGTGGCTTCCCGGACAAATCGGGCGCTATCTTGCGTCGGGCACTCGCGAGACTCCGCCACCCCTTAGTGCCCAATTCGCCCTCGTTCATCGGCTCTACGACGAGATGCTCTCACACCACGGGCTCGCCATGGGCCGACGTCACGCGCGCAAGCACCTCGGCTGGGCGCTCGATGCGGCCGCCGAAACAGCGGGCGCGGCCGACGCATCGCTCAAGGCAAATCGTGTCCGCGTCCTGACCGCCGATGATCCGGCCGCAGTTCGCCGGCACTTGGCCGAAGGCTATGCCAATTTCGCCTCCATCGCGGCCGCCAACGGGGCATCTGCTTGGTCGCAAACCACGCGTCAGACGTACCGTGGCGGCGAGAGGAAGGCGGCATGAGCCGGCACGAGCCGATGCCCACGCTTGCCTCCGGCACCGCGGATGCCGTTCTCGACGCGCTGCCGCATCCGGTGATCATGGTCGCAGCCGATGGGCGCATCGCCAACGCCAATGCGGCGGCGGAATCCTTTTTCGACGCATCGCTGCCGCTGCTGCGCCGGCACATGCTGCGTGATCTGGTGCCATTTGGAAGCCCGCTACTTGCACTGATCGAGCAGGTGCGTGGTCGTGGCGCTGCAGTCAATGAGTACAAGGTCGATCTCGGCACACCGCGCAATCCCGGTGAACGCCTGGTCGATCTCCACGTTGCGCCGTTGCCGGAGCGACCGGATCATGTCGTAGTGATGCTGCAAGAGCGCACGATTGCCGACAAGATGGACCGCCAACTCACCCATCGCGGCGCTGCGCGTTCCGTGATTGCGCTCGCGGCCATGCTCGCGCACGAGATCAAGAACCCGCTCTCCGGCATCCGCGGGGCGGCTCAACTGCTGGAGCAATCGGTCGGCGACGACGACCGTGGCCTGACGCGACTGATCTGTGATGAAGCCGACCGCATCGTGAAGCTCGTCGACCGCATGGAAGTATTCACGGACGAGCGGCCGATCGAGCGCGAACCCGTCAACATCCATGCGGTGTTCGAGCACGTGAAGCGCCTCACTCAATCGGGCGTGGCGCGGCACATCAAGTTCACAGAGGACTACGATCCGTCGCTGCCCCCGGTATTCGGCAATCGTGATCAACTCGTCCAGGTTTTCCTCAATCTCGTGAAGAACGCGGCCGAGGCAATTGGTGAGAATGCAACCGATGGCGAAATTGGGCTGTCGACCGCCTTTCGACCGGGCGTGCGGCTGTCGCTTCCCGGCAGCAAGACACGCGTCTCGCTGCCGCTCGAATTCTGCGTCAAGGACAACGGGCCCGGGGTCCCTGAGGATCTATTGCCCCACCTGTTCGACCCGTTCGTGACGACGAAATCCACCGGATCCGGCCTCGGCTTGGCACTGGTGTCGAAGATTATCGGCGACCATGGCGGAATCATCGAATGCGAGTCGCAGCCGCGACGAACCATCTTTCGTGTGCTCATGCCCATGTTCCTTGGTAACGACGCCGAGCCGGGCGACGCTGCCTGAAGAGGATGCCAATGCCACCTGGAAACATTTTGGTCGCGGACGACGACGCGGCGATCCGCACCGTGCTCAACCAAGCGCTGTCGCGTGCAGGTTACGAAGTCCGCTCGACCAGCAACGCCGCAACGCTGTGGCGCTGGGTCAGCCAAGGGGAGGGCGACCTCGTCATCACCGACGTGGTGATGCCGGACGAGAACGCCTTCGACTTCCTGCCGCGCATCAAAAAGCTGCGGCCTGCGCTTCCCGTCATCATCATGAGCGCGCAGAACACGTTTATGACCGCCGTGCGCGCCTCCGAGCGTGGCGCCTACGAATATTTGCCCAAGCCGTTCGATCTCAAGGAGCTCATCGGGATCGTCGGCCGGGCGCTGGCCGAGCCGAAAGAACGGACGCGACCGCCCGCGAAGCCGGATGACCTCGACTCCATTCCCCTGGTCGGCCGCTCGCCGGCAATGCAGGAAATCTATCGCGTGCTGGCTCGACTGATGCAGACCGATCTCACCGTGATGATTTCGGGGGAGTCGGGCACGGGCAAGGAGCTCGTCGCGCGCGCGCTGCATGATTACGGCAAACGCCGTAGCGGCCCGTTCGTGGCCATCAACATGGCTGCGATCCCGCGCGATCTCATCGAGTCCGAGTTGTTCGGCCACGAGAAAGGTGCGTTCACGGGCGCCAATACGCGCAGTTCCGGTCGCTTCGAGCAGGCCGAGGGCGGCACGCTGTTCCTCGACGAAATCGGGGACATGCCGATGGAAGCGCAGACACGACTTCTACGGGTGCTGCAGCAAGGCGAATACACCACGGTAGGGGGCCGCACCCCGATCAAAGCCGACGTGCGGATCATCGCAGCCACAAACAAGGATCTACGGATTCTGATTCAGCAAGGGCTGTTCCGTGAGGATCTGTTCTTCCGGCTCAACGTCGTGCCGCTGCGCGTGCCACCGCTGCGCGAGCGCATCGAGGACGTGCCCGATCTGATCCGGCACTTCTTCGCCCTGGTCGAGCGCGAAGGGCTACCGCCCAAACAGCTCGATCAGGCTGCGCTTGAACGGCTCAAGCGCCATCGCTGGCCCGGGAATGTGCGCGAGTTGGAAAATCTCGCGCGGCGGCTCTCCGCGCTCTACCCGCAGGAAACCATCGCGGCGGCCGTGATCGACGCGGAATTATCGCAGCCGGCCATGGCTTCCGACGCCGACGGCCCACACACGGAGGAGGGCCTTTCAGCTGCCATCGAACGCCACTTGGCCTCCTACTTCGCGAGCTTTGGTGACACGTTGCCGCCGCCCGGCCTCTATCACCGCGTGCTACGTGAGATCGAGCATCCGCTCCTGTCGGTGACGCTCGCCGCCACGCGCGGCAATCAGATCCGCGCCGCGGACCTGCTCGGGGTCAACCGCAACACGTTGCGCAAGAAAATCCGCGACCTCGATATCCAGGTCTTCCGTAGCAGCGGCTGACCCGCCTTCTCTGTGGTGCCGATTGGCCACAGGGCGCTTGCGCGCGCCCCGGAATTGTCGCAATTCGGCAACATTGTTGTATAAAAGCATCAATCTACAAACCCATCGACCACTGGGGGGCACCTAGACGGGCGTATTTCCACGCACTGTTACAGGTTCCCGTTTGGGACGAGATGAGTCGATGACCAGCGTCGGCCAGGCCGCCACCACCGAACTGATGAGCGCTGCCGCTGCGCCAAGGTCGGGATCGATCCCGCGGGCCCTTGGCGTAGCCGCCGTCGCGCTTGCGTTGCTCTCAGCGCTGGTGACTTTCGTCGTGCTTGCCGGCCTCACGCCGATCGCACCCACGCACGAGGTCGTCGTTACCCTCCTGCTCGCAAACGCGGCCACGGTCTTTCTCTTGGTCCTCGTGATAGGACGCGAGGTGTGGGGCATGGTGCAGGCGAGGCGGCGCGGGCGCGCCGCGGCACGGCTGCACGTGCGTATCGTCGCCTTGTTCTCTATCATCGCCGCGGTTCCTGCGATTGCAGTCGCCGTCGTGGCGAGTGTGACGCTCGACCGCGGCCTCGACCGGCTGTTCTCTCAGCAAACGCGCTCCCTCATCGAGAACTCGCTGATCGTCGCCGATGCATACGTGCGCGAACACGTTCAGTTCGTGCGCGCCGATAGCATAGCGATCGCAATTGAACTCGCGCGCGCGAAACCGCTGTTTGACCAGTCGCGCGAGCAGTTTCATGAATTTCTCGCAGTTCAGGCGTCGATCCGCGGCTTGCCAGCAGTCATGCTGCTCGACAAGGACCTCACTGTCGTCGATCAAGTCGACGCACGGACCAGCGATGCTTTCGTCAAACCATCTCCCGAGGTATTGGCCGCCGTCAACGATACCGAGCCGCAAGTGGCGATGTTTCTGGATCAGAACTACGTTGCCGCCATCATCAAGCTGCGCGGGTACAACGACGTCTATCTTTATATTGCTCGCCTGCTCGATCCGCGCGTGCTCGCGCAGCTACGAGCGACACAGGCCAGCGTCGCTCAATATGCCGATCTTTCCGCGCGCCGAGTCGGCATTCAGATCGCGTTTGCTCTGATGTATACGGTGATTGCGCTCATCGGTGGCCCCGATCCGGCGGCTGATTGGCGCGGCTCAGGTCGTCTCGACCGGAAACCTTTATGTTCAAGTACCGACAAGACGTTCCGAAGGTGACCTTGCCCAACTGGGCGAGACCTTCAACAAAATGACCCAGGAGCTGCGTACGCAGCGTGATGATATCGTGCGTGCCCGCGACCTGATCGACAGCCGCCGTCGCTTCACGGAAGCCGTGTTGGCAGGCGCGAGCGCCGGCGTGATCGGCATTGATGCCGAGAACTGCATCACCATTCTGAATCGATCCGCGGAGCGGCTGATTGGGCGTACGGAAGCGGAGGTGCTTGGTCAGCCGCTCGCCGAAATCGTTCCCGAACTTGCCGGCACGCTTGCGGCGGCGCGCTCCGGTGTCCAGCGGCTCTTTCAGGGTCAGGTGACAATCAACCGCAATGGTCGCGAGCGCAATCTCTCGGTGCGGGTGACCAGCGAGCAATCCGGTGCAGCCGAGGGCGGGTACGTGGTGACGCTTGACGACATAACGGAGCTCGTTACCGCGCAACGCACCTCGGCCTGGGCCGATGTCGCACGGCGCATCGCCCATGAAATCAAGAACCCGCTCACCCCGATTCAGCTCTCCGCCGAGCGTCTGCGCCGGAAATACGGCGGCGTGATCACGGACGATGGCGGTGTCTTTCAGCAATGCACCGATACCATCGTTCGCCAGGTCGACGACATCAAACGCATGGTCGACGAATTCTCCCGCTTCGCGCGCACGCCGAAGCCAGTAATGACGGCCGAAGACGTCGCCGACACTGTGCGGCAGGTGGTATTTCTGCAGCGCGTCGCCAATGCGGACATGGATATCGAGCTTGAGATCGCGCAGGAGCCGATGCCGGCGAAGTTCGACCGGCGGCTAATTTCGCAGGCGCTCACCAACATCATCAAGAACGCCACCGAGGCAATCAGTGCGGTAGCGCCGGGCGAGTTGGGGCGTGGCCGAATACGCATCTGGGCCGGTCGCGAAGGCAACGACATCGTCATCGACGTGATCGACAACGGCATCGGATTGCCGAAGGAGAATCGCAGTCGTCTACTCGAACCCTATGTCACCACGCGCGAGAAGGGCACCGGCCTTGGGTTAGCGATCGTGGGCCGGATCCTGGAGGAGCACGGCGGACGCATCGAGCTTGGCGATGCCGCCGATAAGATTCCCGGCCAGCGTGGGGCCTGGCTGCGGCTGCGCTTTGCCGCGGAAACTGCGAGCTCGAACGAGGCGGAAGGCGCGCCTCAAACTCAAACCCCTCAACTTGCGACGAACGCTTAAAACCATGGCCGATGACATCCTGATTGTCGACGACGAAGCAGATATCCGGGAACTGGTCTCCGGTATCCTGCAGGACGAGGGCTATATCACACGCTCGGCGCGCGATAGCGACGACGCGCTGGCCCATGTTGCGAGCCGACGGCCCAGCCTGGTGTATCTCGACATCTGGCTGCAAGGCAGCCGGCTCGACGGCCTCCAACTGCTCGACGCGATGAAAGCACAGCATCCCGAATTGCCGATCGTGATGATTTCGGGACACGGCAACATCGAAACCGCGGTCGCGGCGATCAAGCAGGGCGCTTACGACTTCATCGAAAAGCCATTCAAGGCTGACCGGCTGGTTCTGGTCACGCAGCGCGCACTTGAGACCTCGCGGCTCAAGCGCGAGGTCAAAGCGCTTAAGCAGTTGGCGCCCTCGACGCTGGTCGGCAAGTCGTCATCCATGAACCAGCTGCGCCAGACCATCGAAAAAATTTCGCCCACCAACAGTCGCATTCTGATCGTCGGCCCGGCGGGCGCGGGCAAGGAGCTCACCGCGCGCGCCATCCACAGCCAATCAGCCCGCGCCAACGGACCCTTCATCGTGATCAATGCGGCGGCAATGATGCCGGAGCGGATGGAGGTCGAGTTGTTCGGCGTGGAGCAGCCGACGAACGGAGGAGGGCGCAAAGTCGGTGCTCTCGAGGAGTCGCATGGCGGCACGTTGTTCGTCGACGAGATCGCCGACATGCCGCGCGAGACCCAGAACAAGATCTTGCGGGTACTGGTCGAGCAGACGTTCCAGCGCGTCGGCGGCACTCAGAAGGTGCAGGTCGACGTGCGCATCATTTCATCGACCGGCCGCAACATCGAAGCTGAGATCGCCGCCGGCAAGTTCCGCGAAGATCTCTACCATCGCCTGTCGGTGGTGCCGATTCGCGTGCCGCCCTTGGCCGAGCGCCGCGAGGATATTCCAAGCCTAATCGAATATTTCATGCATCAGATCTCCCAGGCGACCGGCCTCCCCAAGCGGCTGATTGGCGAGGACGCCATGGCCGTGCTGCAGTCACACGACTGGCCGGGTAACGTACGCCAACTGCGCAATAACGTGGAGCGGCTGATGATCCTTGCCGGCGGGGATCCCGAGGCGCTGATCAACGCCGACATGCTGCCGCCGGACGTCGGGTCCATGGTTCCCTCCATGCCCGGCGGCGACGGCGGTGAACACCTGATGGGATTGCCTTTGCGGGACGCGCGCGAGGTGTTCGAGCGCGAATATTTGGTGGCCCAGATCAGTCGGTTCGGCGGCAATATTTCTCGCACGGCCGAGTTTGTCGGCATGGAGCGCTCGGCGCTACACCGTAAGCTCAAGGCGCTCGGGATAGATTGATCGCCGATGTCGCGTATTGCCTATGTGAACGGCCGCTACCTCGCTCATCACACAGCTGCCGTCCATGTCGAGGATCGCGGCTACCAGTTCTCCGACGGCGTCTACGAAGTGTGCGAGGTAAGGGGCGCGCGGTTGATCGATCAGCGGCGCCAC
>VAZQ01000662.1 GCA_005883115.1 Alphaproteobacteria bacterium
TTCAACCGCGGAGTCTTGCGGAACATTTCGAGCAGGCCTCGCGTTTTAAGTCCGCAGTCCTCAGATCGAGGTGAACCCCATGAGGAAATCTCTTATCGCTCTCGCAGCGGCGGCGATCGTGGTCGCGGGAGTTGCCGCGCCCACGACGGCAGATGCACGCTGGAGGGGTGGCGGGTGGGGCCCGGCGCTTGGCGGCTTCGCCGTAGGCGCGCTCATCGGAAGCGCCTTTGCCCGGCCCTATTACGCGTATCCGTCTTACGGTTACGGGTATAGCTACGGGTATGCTCCCACTTACGCTTACGGTTATCCGGCGTACTACAGCTATCCGCCGTACTACGGCTATGGAGACCGGACGTATTTCGGCTACTACGGCGCACGTTACTAACGATCGGCCGTGCCGCGGTCGCGGCATAGCCGCGTCACTTCCAAAGGCGACCGAAGAGACCGGGCGCGCTTGCGCCTATAATCCGTTGAGCCACTTTCCTGCGGCGCGCTGCCGCTTAGTGTCTGCGGCCGGAGCGTACGTCGGTATTCTGCACTGCGACGGTGCGCCACCGCCCATCAAGCTTCCGCACCACCCGCGTGCCGATACTGGTGCGCTCGCTCTCATCAACGTCGCCGTAGATGTGGAAGCGCGAATGCATCACCGCGACGTCCGGCGCCAGAAAGCGCACATGCATCTCAGGCGTCTCGCGGGTGCTCGATCGAAACGGTCCGTTGGCACCGTGCAGGCGCCGCATCAAATCCCGAAAGCCGTCGCGGGTCTTGGTCCATGCGCCGTTGACGGTAACGACCTGGGCATCGTCGACCAGCGACTCGACCATGGCGTCCGGATCGTGTCGGCCCCAAGCCTGATTGAACCGCAATTCAATCTCGCGGATCGCCTCTTCATCTGCCTTGGTCACGTGATCTCTCCGTCTTGCCGCGGTGCAGGCTCGCGAGATTTTTCTCCACCATTCTGCGTTCCTCTGTTGGGCCCATCAGGCCGCTCAAGAGCACCACCTCGACGATAGCACATACCCGCAAGACGCCCTGCACGGCGTGGTTTGGATCAGCCTGATGTTTAAAACGCGAGCAAAGCAATCAACGCTACACGTTCGTGCACGTCTGCTTCGCTCTGAAAGTGACGGTCGACCTCAAGCATCGCCTCGCTGTGCGTCACAACGCGACATCGAGCGCATGCGGCGACAAAAATGTGTGTGCCGCTGAACAGTCGTTCATCAAGTAAAACGAACATTCACGTCCATAAACATCCATTCACGTACATGGGAAAATTGTAATTAGGAAAGATTCGGCGAAGTGATTACATGAGCAGCGAAGCAAATAGGATCTATTTGCTTGCGATCACCCCCAGGAGGACATCATGAATAAACTTGTACTGGCGCTTGCCACCGTCGCCGCTTTCGGCCTGAGCACGGCGGCGTTCGCCGAGAATCCTGCCGCGCCGACTTCTACCGCATCGACGCAGACTCAGGCCGCGCAACCGCAGGCGCCCGCTGCTCACAAGGTGCGC
>VAZQ01000663.1 GCA_005883115.1 Alphaproteobacteria bacterium
TGAGAATTTGCTGCTGGTGGTTCGCGCCGCGCCGGTCGCCGGCGCGGAAAAACCGCTCAATGCGTTCGAGACGCTCACACTGGCGCCGATCGACCGCCGGCTGATCGCCGCCGAGATGCTCACGCCCGAGGAAGCCGCCTGGCTCGACGGCTATCACGCCCGGGTGCGCGATACCCTGTCGCCGCTCGTCGAGAGCGAAACGCGCACGTGGCTCGCCGCCGCAACGCGCGCGCTCGAGCGAAGCTGAGGCGCCGATCCTTTGTTCGAGCCGGCGATGCAGAATCGCGCCGCACACTCGGTGTGCTCCCCTCCCCCGCTTGCGGGCAGGGGAATCGCATTTGGCCATAGTGGCGGTGTTGCGCTGGCGGGCGATATGGATTCTGAAGACGACTCCCGAATCGGAATGGGGGGGTCGTCCGATGCAGAAATTCAAGAACCTTTTCCAAGACGTGCCGGACCCGCGAGCGGACAATGCGCGGCACGATTTGGTCGACGTTTTGGTCATTGCGTTGGCGGCGGTGCTGTGCGGAGCGGACAACTGCGCCGACATGGCGGAGTTTGGCTGTGCCAAGGAAGCTCTGTTGCGCCAGTTCCTGCGGCTGGAGCACGGCATCCCAAGCCACGATACCTTCAGCCGGATATTCAGGCTGCTCGACCCGCAGGCATTCGAACCAGTATTTCGCCGGTTCCTGGCGGAATTTGCCAAGGAGCTGCACGGCGTGGTGGCGGTGGACGGCAAAGCCTTGCGCGGTGCGTTCGAGCGTGGCCGCAAAACGACGCCGCTGCAGCTGGTCAACGTGTGGGCCGCCGAGGCGCGGCTTGCGATTGCCCAACGGTTGGCGCCCAAGCGCAACGAGGTCGCCGCAGCATTGGAAGCCTTGGAGCTGCTGGCACTCGATGGCTGCACTGTCACCGCCGACGCGCTGCACTGCCACGCCGAGTTTGCCCAGTGCATTCTCCACCGTGGCGGACAATACGCTTTGGCGCTCAAGGCCAACCAATCGGCGCTGTTTACCGACGCGCAGATACTGCTGGAGCCGCTGGCAGAACATCCGCAGGTACAGCAACCTCTTACCGGCAGCCATGGCCGCGACGAACGGCGCCAAGCGGTGGTCGTGCCTGCGGCAGGACTCGCGCGCAAGCACGACTTCCCTGGAATCAAAGCGCTCGCACGTATCGAGCTGCAGCGCCGGGTCGGCGATGCCGAGGAGCCACCAATTGTTCGATACTTCTTGCTGTCGAGACGGTGGTCGCCAGCGCGCGTGCTGGCAATCACCCGCGCCCATTGGGGTATCGAGAACCAGCTGCACTGGGTCCTCGACGTCGTCTTCGACGAGGACCGCGCCCGCAACCGCAAGGACCACGGACCGGAGAACCTCGCCATTCTGCGCAAGCTGGCACTCAATACTCTCCGCTCGCATCCGAGCACCGCGTCCATACGCCGCAAAATCAAACGCGCAGGGTGGGACGATGCCTTCCTCACCTCTATGCTCGCCCAAATGCGATAGCCCTGCGCTTGCGGGGGAGGGTTAGGGAGGGGGTGAACCACATTCGCGCTGCATGCCCCCTCCCCATCCCTCCCCCGTAGACGCAGGGGAATCGCATGTGGGCTTTTGTAAGTCATTGCTAACGAAGGGAAAGTGGATTCTGAAGGTGGCTTCTGATTCGGAGGGAGCCGCCGATGAGAGGATTTGGCGAGTGCTTTGCAGACCTGCCCGACCCGCGCGCGGAGAATGCGCTGCACGATTTGACAGAGATTTTGTTCATCGCGTTGCTGGCGACGCTGTCGCACCCAGGCAACCAATTCCTTGCGCAGTTCTTCGCTCGGCTGTTCGCCGGACATCAGCGTGACATACGCGTAGATGCCTTGCCCCTTGATGTCGTGCGGGTAGCCGACGACGGCGGCCTCCGACACCTTGGCATGCGCCACCAGCGCGCTCTCGACCTCGGCCGTGCCGAGCCGGTGGCCGGCGACGTTGATCACGTCGTCGACGCGCCCGGTGATCCAGTAATCGCCGT
Source organism: Alphaproteobacteria bacterium (assembly GCA_005883115.1). Classification (GTDB taxonomy): domain Bacteria; phylum Pseudomonadota; class Alphaproteobacteria; order Rhizobiales; family Xanthobacteraceae; genus VAZQ01. The sequence continues at coordinate 2,020 of VAZQ01000663.1, forward strand.
CGGCATCGCGCCGGCAGCCGTCGCCGGTGAAGTATTTGCCGGGATAGGCCTTGAAGTACGTATCGATGAAGCGCTGGTGATCGCCATAGACCGTGCGCATCATTCCCGGCCAGGAATCGATGATGCAGAGGTTGCCGGTCGCGGCGCCCTCGAGCACCTTGCCTTCGCTGTCGACGATCTGTGGAACGATGCCGAAAAACGGCTGCGTGGCCGAGCCCGGCTTGAGACGCGTCGCGCCGGGGAGGGGAGTGATCAGGATCCCACCCGTTTCGGTCTGCCACCAGGTGTCGACGATCGGGCAGCGGCCCTCGCCCACCACGTGATAGTACCACTCCCACGCCTCGGGATTGATCGGCTCGCCCACGGTTCCGAGAAGCCGCAACCGGCGCATCGCCCGCTTGCATCAGCGCGCGGATCGCGGTGGGGGCGGTATAGATGATGTTGACCTGATGCTTGTCGCAGACCTCCCAGAAGCGGGACATGGTTGGATAGTTCGGCACGCCCTCGAAGATCATGGTGGTGGCGCCGTTCGCCAGCGGCCCATAGAGGATGTAGCTGTGGCCGGTCACCCATCCGACGTCGGCGGTGCACCAGTAGATGTCGCCATCGTGGTAGTCGAAGATGTATTGGTGCGTCATCGCGACGAAGACGAGATACCCGCCGGTGGTGTGCAGCACGCCCTTCGGCTTTCCGGTCGAGCCCGAGGTGTAGAGGATGAACAGCGGGTCCTCCGCGCTCATGTGCTCGCACGGACACTCGGATGTGACGACCTTCGCGGCCTCGTGGTACCAGACGTCGCGCCCCGGCTGCATGTCGACCGGCGCGCCGGTGCGGCGCACCACGATCACGTGATCGACGCCGCCGACCTTGTCGATGGCGGCATCGGCATTGGCCTTGAGCGGCACCTTGCGGCCGCCGCGCACGCCTTCGTCCGCGGTGATGATCACGTTCGATTTGCAATCGGCGATGCGCCCCGCGAGTGAGTCCGGCGAGAAGCCGCCGAACACCACGGAATGGACGGCGCCGATCCGCGCGCAAGCGAGCACGGCATAGGCGATTTCCGGAATCATCGGCAGATAGATGGTGACCCGGTCGCCTTTCTTGACGTTGCGGTTGCGCAGGATGTTCGCCAACTTGCACACCTCGTCGTGCAGCTGGCGATAGGTGATGTGCTTGGACTCCTTGGGATCGTCGCCTTCCCAGATGATCGCGGTCTGATTGGCGCGCTTGGCAAGATGCCGGTCGATGCAGTTGTAGGCGGCGTTGAGCACGCCGTCCTCGAACCATTTGATCGAGACATTGCCCGGGCCGAAGGTGCTGTTCTTGATCTTGCTCGGCGCTCTGTACCAGTGCAGGCGCTTGGCTTCCTCGGCCCAAAAGCCGTTGGGGTCCTTGAGCGAGCGCGCGTACATCTCCTTGTACTTGTCGGCGTCGATATAGGCGCGTTTCTTCCACTCCGGCGGAACGTCGTAGATTTTCTCGGACATATTTTCCTCCAAGCACCGCGCCGGAAAGCAACCGTACGCAATATTCTCTGTTGTGCGGGCCGTCGCCCAAAGGGCTCGTACATGCCATTATGCGACGCTCGCCGCAGAAGCGACAAGTCTAGGAAGGTTCGACTTTGGTTGTCGTCGTACGCCTGCGTGCGGCAAAATGACGGGCTAATATGGACGGCGGTTGATCTTGACGTCGTCATGCGCGGGCTTGACCCGCGCATCCATCTTCTTCGCAAGAAGGTTTTTACGAAGTGGATGGATTGCCGGGTCAAGCCCGGCAATGACTAGGATGGGTCGATGCCAAGGACCTTTAGTGGCATGCGCTCCGTTGTATCTTGTCTGAGCCGTTGCGCGCTTGCCGCGCTGCTTGCGGTGCTTGCGACGCTTGCGATGCTCGCGAGCGTCGCGCCGGGCGAGCCTTATCCGACCCGGCCGATCAGGCTTCTCGTGTCGTTCCCGCCCGGCGGCGCCTCCGATCTCATCGCCCGCACGCTGGGCCAGCCCTTGAGC
>VAZQ01000664.1:0-374 GCA_005883115.1 Alphaproteobacteria bacterium
AAAAAGACCTCGTACCCGGCGATCGCCGCGGATGCAATCGGGCTCGTAGATGCCGTCCTCTTGAGCCACGACCAGCACAGCGACAATCTCGATAATTCCGGCCGGGCCTTTCTGGCGAAAGTCGCCCGCGTGCTCACCACGGCGGCCGGGGCCAAGCGGCTTGGCGGCCGCACCGAAGGTTTAGCTCCGTGGGAAACAAGAGCACTGGCCAAGCCGAACGGCAGTTCATTACAGGTCACGGCCACTCCCGCCCGACACGGGCCTGCCGGCATCGAGCCGCTCTCGGGGGAGGTGATCGGATTTGTCCTTGCCTGCCAGGATAGGCAAAGCCGTCCGATCTACATCACTGGCGATACGGTATGGTACTCTGGCGT
>VAZQ01000664.1:440-2168 GCA_005883115.1 Alphaproteobacteria bacterium
GGACCCGCGGACCCTTCCACCTGACCATGGACACGAACGATGCGATCGAGACCGCGCACGCGTTTCCAGATGCGACGATAATCCCCCTTCACTGCGAGGGATGGGCGCATTTCACGCAGGACCGCGATGATCTCGAGACATCCTTCAATGCGCTCGGTTTCGGGTCGCGATTGCAGCTTCTCGAAGCCGGCGTGCCCACCGCTATTCTACCGCGGTCGTAGGGAGAGTGGATGGCAACAAAGCATTACGCTCGCTTAATCCCGCCTGAAGACGACGGATGCGAACCAGCCGGTGGCGATTGCCATCATGGCTGTAGCGAGGCCATAGAGCACGCCGTGCTCGCGTGCGGCCGCGGTGACAACCTGCTCGAAACCCGATTTGTAGACCTCGAACGGAGCAGGCGTGCGAGCGATCTGCATGCCATCGGCGAACAGGCGCACGTCCACCTCGTAGGTGCCGACCGGCACCTCGGCCGGCAATGGTATTGAGGCGCGGAACAACGCTGGCGCGAGGAACGTCACGCCGTTGGACGCTTCGCGGTACAGTCCCTGCTCGCTCTTGATCTTGATGAAGGCGACCCGGAATGGATCATCACTGGCGGCGTCCGCAATATTGACGCTAGCCCGCTGCAGCAACGGAACATTGTCGAGACCCAGCTGCAGGCGGCGTAGCGTTTCGGTGTTAGTGATCGCGTCGAGCGGGCGGTTTGCCAGCACCGCGAGATAGGCGGGTACATTCTCGAGGACGCGCGAATCGGTATTCACCCATAGTCCGAGCACTCTCTCCTTGCGGAAAGTCACCATGCTTTGCCGCGGCCCGGTGACCGTGACGATGATATCGTAGCCGGCGCGCCGCGGCCGCGACGCTGCATCCTGCTCGATTCCGCCGAACAGGATGAGTTCCTCGCCGACGAAATTGGATGCGATCATCACGCGGTGATTGGACAGCGAGGCGACCAGTCGCTCACCTGCGGCGGGTAGCGCCGAGAAAATGAGCGCGGCAAAGCCACCGAGGACGGCAACGAGAGAAGGGCGCCTCATGTGTCACCATCCACGGCGCGGACGGAATAGAAAGTCTCGGGTGGCACCACCAGATTGAGCGCAAACCGGATTCCAACCGCCAGCACGAGTAGCCCGAGCAGGAGGCGAAGCCGCTCGCCGCTCATCTTCTGTCCGGCTCGCGCGCCGAACTGTGCTCCGATCACACCTCCGACCATCAGAAACAGCGCAAGCAAGGCATCGACAAGATGATTAACGGCCGCGTGCATAATCGTGGCGGATGCCATGGTGACGAGTGTGAGTACCATCGACGTTCCGATCACCGTCGCAGTTGGCACCCGCAATACGTAGATCAGCATCGGCACCAGCAGAAAGCCGCCGCCGATGCCCATAATTGCTCCGACAAATCCGATGATGAATCCGATCCCCCAGACTGGGATGGCGGAGACATAAATGCGCGAGCGTTTGAAGCGCAACTTCAGGGGTAGGCCATGGATCCAGGTATGGCTGCCGGGCCTACGCAGCTCGACCGGCTTCCCTTGCCGCGCGCGAAGGATGGCGCGCACGCTCTCAATGACCATCAATGCACCGACAATCCCGAGGAGGACGACGTAAGAAACACCGATGGTGACGTCGAGCTGGCCGATGGCGCGCAGCGTTGTGAACAGCCACACGCCGAAAGCCGTGCCGATTATGCCGCCCGCGAGCAGCATGAAGGCGAGGGCGAGAT